>CADAMI010000008.1 GCA_902788975.1 uncultured Erysipelotrichaceae bacterium
TGCTAGGTGGCTCACCTGTACCCATACCGAACACAGAAGTTAAGCACCTAAACGCCGACGATAGTGAACGCGAAAATAGGTAGTTGCTGGTATTTTTTTTATGTTGTAAACAATACTTTTTTACATATTTCTGCATATAAAAATGTATAATTAATTATAGATAAATACAAAAACATCATAAATATGATATAATTAATTAGAGGTGTAAATATGCGTGCTATCGTAAGTGCTGGTGGTACTGGCGGTCATATATATCCTGCCATTGCCATTATCAATAAAATAAAAGAAGAAGAACCTAATAGTGAAATACTATATATTGGTACATCTGATCGTATGGAAAAAGATTTAATACCAGAACTTGGAATTAGGTATGAAGAAATTACTGTTAGTGGATTAAAAAGAAAAATTACATTTGAAAATTTTAAGGTACTTTATCAATTTTTAAGTGCACGTAACAAGTGTAAAAAAATAATTAAAGAATTTGAGCCAGACGTTGTAATTGGAGCTGGTGGATATGTTACCGGTCCTGTTATCTGGGCAGCAAAAAAATTAGGTAAAAAAACCTTTATACATGAACAGAATTCTGTAGTGGGTTTATCAAATAAGTATCTTACAAAATATGCTGATAAAATTGGTGTTTCATTTTCATCAACATTAGACTGTTTTCCAAAAGAGAAAGTTGTTTTAACAGGTAATCCGTGCAGTGAAAAAGCAATTAATATGAAAAAAGCCAATAAAGAAAATTATGGACTTAATAAAACTAAGAAACTAGTATTGATTGTTATGGGAAGCTTAGGTAGCAAAACAGTTAATGATAAAATTGTATCATTTTTAAATGATTTTAAGAATAAAGATTATGAAGTAATGTTTGTAACTGGCAATTCTTATTATGAAAAAGTAAAAAAATTAAGAGTGCCAGAAAATGTAAAAATAGTTCCCTTTGTGTATGAAATGCCATCTTTAATGAAAGTAACCGATTTAATGATTTCTCGTGCAGGAGCATCGACAATGAGCGAAATACTTGTATTAAATGTACCAACAATATTTATTCCCAGTCCATATGTAACAAACAATCATCAATATAAAAATGCAATGGATTTAGTGAAACAAAATGCTGCATTGATTCTTGAAGAAAAAGATCTAACAAAAGAAAATCTTATTAAAATGATAGATGAGACCCTAAATGATAAAAATACCTATAAAAACATTAAAGATAATTTAAAGGAATTAGGAATTAAAGATAGCGGCGAGAGAATATATGAAGTTTTAAAAGGAATGATAATGGATGATAAAAAGTTTTTTTGAAAATCATAATATCGAATATAGAGAAAAAGCATCTTTAAAAAACTATAACACATACAAAATAGATGCAACTTGTAATTATATTGTATTTCCAAAAAATGAAGAAGAATTAATAATAATTTTAAAAGAATTAAAAAAATATAAAGAAAAATATTTATTTTTAGGAAATGGATCAAATGTAATTTTTTCAAAGTCACATTATGATGGCATTATTATAAAATTAGATAACTTTAATACGATTGAATATGACAACACATTAGTTCATGTTGGAGCAGGATATTCATTAATAAAATTAGCCATGGAAACAATTGAAAGAGGTTTATCGGGCTTAGAATTTGCAGCAGGAATTCCTGGATGCGTCGGAGCCTCAACCGCTATGAATGCTGGTGCATATAATTCAGATATGGCATCTGTTGTTAAATCAGTAAAAGTATTAACTCCTAATTTCGATATTAAAACATTAGAAAATGATGAACTTGAATTTGCTTATCGTGACTCATTTTTAAAAAGAAACAATAATTATGTTGTATTATCAACTACATTTAAACTATCATTAGGAGATACTGAAACCATGAAAAAGCAAATTGCTGAAAGAAGAACAAAACGCTTTATATCACAGCCACTAAATATGCCGAGTGCTGGAAGTGTATTTAGAAATCCAGATAATATGTATGCCGGCGAATTAATTGAAAAATTAAATCTAAAAGGGTACAGGATTGGTGATGCAGAGATTTCTGAAAAACACGCTAATTTTATTATTAATGTTGGAAATGCAACAGGAAATGATATAATTGAGCTTATTAAAAAAATAAAAAAGGAAGTAAAAAGCAAATATAATATTGAACTAATACTTGAACAAATCATTATTGAATAGGTGTGGTACTATGACCTCAAAAAAAGTAAAAATAAAAGTAAAGAAAAGAAAAATTAATTTTAGAAAAATATTCTTAGCAATAATTATAATAATACTCATTACATTTTTGATGTCATATTATTTACATCTACCCGTCAAAAATATTTATGTAACAGGCAACAATATCTTAAGCGATAAAGAAATTATTTCTATATGTGAACTAGATAACTATCCACCATATGTTAATACATTCTTTAATAATATTAAAGAAAAGTTACTTAAAAATGATTACATAAAGAATGTATATATTAAAAGAAAAATGCCAAATAAAATATACATAGAAATTGAAGAATATAAACCATTAGCAATCTATAATGATAAACTAATATTATCATCTAAAAAGATAGTAGATAACACTTATAACATTGATTATGTTCCATACATAGTTAACAATATAGATAATATCTGTGATAGCTTTATTTCATATTTTTCAAAGATAAATGATGAGGTTTTATTAAAAATATCACATATAGAATATGTACCTAACGAAGTCGATTCAGAACGCTTTTTACTCTATATGGTAGATTCAAATTATGTTTATATTACTTTAACTAAAATAGATAAAATAAATAAATATAATTCCATTGTTAACGAACTTGATAATAAAAAAGGAATTATCTACCTAGATTCCGGAGACTATGTTGAAATTAAGGGTTGACATCGATAAATTCATATAATATAATTAAATTAAGATAAATAGGTAGGTGACTTATGAAATTGAATAATAAAGGACAAACATTAGTTGAATATGTTTTAATAATATCGTTAATAACTGTAGTTGCTATTGCAGTTGTAAAAATATTTGGCGGTTATTTAAAGGATTCTGTCACTAAAATGGGCTGTGAGATGATGGGAAAAGAATTTGTTGAAGCCGAAAAAATTGGTGAAGGATATTGTCAAGGAGACGAAAATAGATTAATTGGAGATTAAGGACCGATATGGTCTTTTTTATTGATAAATTTTAATTCATATAGTATAATTAAGTAAAAGAAGGTGAAGTTATGTTTTATACTTGGCTAGCGATAGTCGTATGCCTAGCCATTTTAGAAATGGCGACTGTATCATTAGTAAGTATATGGTTTGTAATGAGCGGTTTACTTTCAATGATTGCTTCGCTATTTATTGACAATGTTACTATTCAGGTAGCCATATTTGTAATGCTTGGTTTAATATTTATGATGTTAACAAGAAAATTTGTTAAAAAAGCAGTTCCAATGAAGACAAAAACAAACATTGATCGTATTATTGGAATGGAAGGCATAGTCACTGAAAAAATAACCAAAAGCCATCCAGGAGAAGTAAAAGTGGATGGGAAAAGATGGACAGCAGTTGCTAATGAAACTATTGATAAAGACACCATTGTTAAAATAATGGAAATAAATAGCACAAAATTAACCGTAAAAAGAATGGAGGAGTGATATTATGGATATTTTTATAGCTATTATTATTATTTTATTAATTATTATAATCCCAAGCATTAAAATTGTACCTCAAGCAAAAAGCTATGTCATTGAAAGACTTGGGTCATACTATCAAACATGGGGAAATGGATTACATTTTAAAATACCATTTATTGATCGAATATCTAATGTAACTACCATGAAAGAAATAGTAAAAGATTTTGCGCCACAACCAGTTATTACAAAAGATAATGTAACTATGCAAATTGATACCGTCGTTTATTTTCAGATAACTAATCCAAAATTATATACATATGGAGTTGAAAATCCAATTAATGCAATTGAGAATTTAACCGCAACAACATTAAGAAATTTAATTGGGGAACTTGAGTTAGACCAAACCTTAACATCTCGTGACATCATTAATAGTAAAATGAGGTCTATCTTAGATGAAGCAACTGATCCTTGGGGAATAAAAGTAAACAGAGTTGAAGTTAAAAATATTTTGCCACCAAGAGATATTCAAGAAGCTATGGAAAAGCAAATGCGTGCTGAACGTGAAAGAAGAGAAAAAATTCTTCAAGCTGAAGGTGAAAAAAAATCAAGTATTCTTATTGCTGAAGGAGAAAAAGAATCAGCTATTTTAAGAGCTGAAGCAAAAAAAGAATCACAAATTAGAATTGCCGAAGGTGAAGCGGAAGCATTACTTAAGATTAAAGAAGCAGAAGCAAATGGTATTAAGCTATTAAAAGAAGCAAAAGCAGATGCATCTGTATTAACATTAAAAAGTTATGAAGCGTTAGAGAAAGTAGCTGAAGGTTCTTCAACAAAAATAATTATTCCATCTGATATGCAGGGAATTGCTTCATTTGGAACTGTCATTAATGAAATGATTAATAAAGATAAAAAAGAAAAATAAATTTACATAAAGAAGTGATAAAAGCACTTCTTTTTTGTAATAAAAAAAGATTAATTTAGAATAATTAGCAATTTACATATTGACATTGCTAAAAAGTGTGTTATAATTACATTAGCAATTAAAAAATGGCATTGCTAAGGAAGTGATACATATTGATAACTGAAAGGCAAAGAAATATTTTAAAATTTATTGTTGAAGAATATGTAAAAACAGTAAAACCAGTAAGTTCAAATGAAATATGTAAAAGTTTAAATTGTTCTAGTGCCACTATTCGAAACGAAATGGTTATTCTAGAAGAACTTGGTTATCTAGAGAAAAATCATTTTGCATCTGGTCGCCAACCTAGTGAATTAGGATATAAATACTATGTAGATAATATTATGGCCCCTAAAGATATAACTGGTGAAGATATGTTAAAATTACAAACTATATTTCACAACCAATCGTTAATTTTATCTGATGCTATTCAAAAAAGTCTTGAATTAGTTGCTGAAATAACCAATTATACCTCAATTGTACTTGGTAAATCGTCAAGCGAAAACAAATTAAAAAAAGTTGAAGTAATCTCATTAGATGATAATAAAGTATTAACGATGTTGATTACTGATAAAGGATACGTTGAATATAAAAACTTATATTTACCAGATACTGATATAGACGAAGTTGTTAAAACTGTTAATCTAATAAACAAAATGATTGCTGGTACTCCAGTAAATGAAATAAGTGAAAAACTAGAATACGATGTAAAACCGATAATTGCAAAATATGTTAAACAACATGAAGTATTATATAATGCATTTTATGATGCGTTTGCTAGTTTTACAAATAAAGCAAGCGATGTTCATTTTGCTGGTAAAAACAATTTCCTAAAACAGCCAGAATTTAATAATATTGAAAAAGTAAAAGAAATGCTAAATAAGTTTGACGATATTGAAACTATCAGTGAAATGAAAGAAGAAAAAAATGGCATAAACGTTTATATTGGTAAAGATAGTGAACTATCGGATGATGTATCTGTTATAAAAACCAAGTATAACATTAATGGTGAGGAAGGAACAATTGCTATCATTGGACCAAAAAGAATGGAATATGAAAGAGTTGTCAACCTACTTAATTATATAAAAGATAATATAGAAGAAAAAAATAATACATAGAAAAGAGGCAGAAATGAGTAAAAAAGATAAACATATAGAAGAAAAAAATGCAGACATAACAGAAGAAAATATAAAAGATCAGTGCAAATGTGAAGATAATTGTAACTGCGAAGCCGAAAATAGTAAAAAATGCTGTTGTAATAATGAAAGCAATGAGAAAATAGCATTTCTATCAAATCATATAAAAGAATTGGAAGATGCAGTTCTTCGTAGTCAGGCAGAACTATTAAATTACCGCAAAAGAAAAGATGAAGAAACCGCAAGAATATTAAAATATGCTGAAGAAGATGTCTTAAAGGGGTTTCTCCCAATCCTAGATAATTTTGAAAGAGCAATTACGATGGATGATAATAATTTCGGTGACGAAACATCCAAATTTCTTGAAGGTTTTAGAATGGTATATAGTCAAACTAAAACATTATTAGAAAAATTTGAGGTTAAAGAAGTAGATTGTTTAGGTAAGGAATTTGATCCTGCAATTGAGCAAGCCATATCAACTGAAAAAGATGAAAGCAAACCATCAGGAACAATATTAAAAGTATATCAAAAAGGATATATGTATAAAGATAAAGTATTAAGACTAGCAATGGTCATAGTAAATGAATAAATTAATATAATTAAAAGGAGAGATAAATTATGAGTAAAATAATAGGAATTGATTTAGGAACAACAAATAGTTGTGTTGCAATTTATGAAGGTGGAGAAGCAAAAGTAATTACAAATCCAGAAGGTATGCGTACTACACCATCAGTTGTTGCGTTTAAAAAAGGAGATATAATTGTTGGACAAAAAGCCAAAAATCAAATGGTTACTAACAAAGATACCATATCTTCAATCAAAAGAAAAATGGGTACAAGCGATAAGGTACATGCTAATGATAAAGATTATACACCAGAAGAAATATCAGCTATGATTCTTGGAGATTTAAAGAAAACAGCTGAAGAATATTTAGGAGAAAAAGTATCTAGAGCTGTTATTACTGTTCCAGCATACTTTAATGACTCACAACGTCAAGCTACTAAAAATGCTGGTAAAATTGCCGGACTTGAAGTTGAAAGAATTATCAATGAACCAACTGCTGCAGCTTTAGCTTATGGTCTAGATAAACAAGACAAGACCCAAACAGTTTTAGTTTATGACCTAGGAGGTGGAACATTCGATGTCTCTATTCTAGAAATAGGTGATGGTGTATTTGAAGTTAAATCAACAAGTGGTAATAATAAACTTGGCGGGGATGATTTTGATGAAAGAATTATGGATTGGATGGTAAAAGAATTCAAAAAAGAATCAGGAATAGATTTATCATCTGATAAAATGGCAATGCAAAGAGTAAAAGATGCTGCTGAAAAAGCTAAAAAAGATTTATCAGGAATGTCATCAACAGAAATTTCATTACCATTTATAACTCAAGGAGAAGAAGGTCCAATTCACTTAAGTTTAAATCTAACAAAAGCTAAATTTGAAGATTTAATCAGTGATTTAGTTGAATCTACACTAGAGCCTGTTAGAAAAGCAATGAAAGACGCTAAATTATCTAAAAATGATATTGATAAAGTATTATTAGTAGGTGGATCAACAAGAATTCCATGCGTTCAAGAATTAGTAAAGAAAGAATTAGGAAAAGAACCTTCTAAAGAAGTTAATCCAGATGAAGTTGTTGCAATGGGAGCAGCCATTCAAGGTGGCGTATTAACTGGCGATGTTAATGATATTGTATTACTAGATGTAACACCATTATCACTTGGTATTGAAACGCTAGGTGGTGTAATGACTGTGTTAATTCCAAGGAATACTACAATTCCAACAAGCAAGAGTCAAGTATTTTCAACCGCTGCTGACAATCAACCAGCCGTAGATATTCACGTATTACAAGGTGAAAGAAGTATGGCTAATGACAACAAGACTCTTGGAAATTTCCAACTTACAAATATCCCACCAGCTCCAAGGGGAGTGCCACAAATTGAAGTTACGTTCGACATTGATGCTAATGGTATTGTTAATGTTAAGGCCAAAGATTTAGGCACTAATAAAGAGCAATCAATTACAATTACAGCTACGAATACACTAACTGATGAAGAAATTGATAAAATGATGAAAGAAGCCGAGGCTCACAAGGAAGAAGATAACAAAAAGAAAGAAGCTGCTGATACTAAAAACGAAGCTGAACAAGTAATCTTTATGACAGAAAAAGCTTTAAAAGATTTAGGAGATAAAGTAGATAAAAAAGATAAAGAAGAAGCTGAAGATTTAATTGAAAAAACCAAGAAAGCACTAGAAGGTGATGACTTAGATAAAATTAAATCAGCTAAAGATGAATTACTAAAGAAAGCCAACGAATTGGCAACTAAAGTATATGAAGAAGCAGCTAAACAAAATGCAAATTCAAACGATACATCTGAATCAACAGAAAATGATGCGCAAGACACTAAAAAAGATGATGTTGTAGATGCTGAATATGAAGAAAAATAGTAACAAGTTCTAGGTAACTAGAACTTCTTACTTGTATGGGGAGGTAAAATGAATAAAAGAGATTATTATGAAGTGCTTGGTATTGACAAAAATGCCTCAGAAGCAGACATAAAAAGCGCCTTCAGAAAATTAGCAAAAAAATATCATCCTGATGTATCGAAAGAAGAAAATGCAGCTGAAAAGTTTAAAGAAGCTCAAGAAGCATATGCAGTATTATCTGATCCTCAGAAAAGAAAACAATATGATCAATTTGGACATAGTGCTTTTAATAATAATGGCGCTGGTGGGTTCTCAGGATTTGAAGGATTTGATTTCGGCAATGTTTCAGATATATTTGATGATCTTTTTGAAGGAATGGGATTTTCTACTGGTAGAAGTCGCGCCAGAAATGCCAATAGTCCAAAAAAAGGAGCAGACGTTTTACATCGTATGACAATAGAGTTTGAAGAAGCTGTTTATGGGACAAAAAAGGATATTAAAATAGATGTTGAAGAAGACTGCGAAGAATGCCATGGAAAAGGCGGCTTTAACGCAAAAACTTGTCAAGAATGCCATGGAATTGGAACAATTACTCAAGAACAAAGAACAATGTTTGGAAGTTTTTTAACTAAAACAACATGTCCTTATTGTAAAGGTAGTGGTACAACATTTGAAAAAAATTGTTCATCATGTCACGGAAGAGGGAAAGTGACAAATCGAAAAACTATTACTATTACAGTTCCAGCGGGCATTGATAATGATAATCGACTACGTGTTGCTGGAAAAGGCGGTGCTGGATCAAATGGTGGGCCCAATGGTGACTTATATATTGAATTTAAAGTTAGAGAACATGAATTATACAAACGAGTTGATGATGATATCTACATTGAATTGCCACTTACTATAACTGAGGCAACACTTGGAGCAAAAAAAGAAATTCCAACATTGTACGGAAATGTTGAGCTAACTATTCCAAGTGGAACTCAAAATAATGAAAAAATGCGATTACGTGGTAAAGGAATAGAAAACGTTAATACCAAAAGAAAAGGTGATATGTACGTCATTACTAGAGTCATTATTCCAGAAAAACTAGATAGAAATCAAAAAAAATTATTTGAAGAATTATCAACTACTGATTTAGAGAATAATAAATACTTTAAAACATATAAAAATTGCATCAAATAGATGCTTTTTTTTATCATTTTTGCTATAATATAAGTTAATTAAAGGTGATAATTATGCAAAGATATTTTGCTAAAGGAAAAAAAGATGATAGTATTATTCTTTATGATACTGATCTTCATCACATAAAAAATGTTATGCGCTATAAAGTTGGAGATACTATTGAAGTCGTTTATGAAAAAATTGTTTATTTATGTAGAATCACAAGTTTAGAACCATTTCTGCTAGAAACAATAAAAGAATACAATAATGATTCTGAAATGAATATTGATTTAACTATTGCTATTTCACTTGTAAATGAACAAAAAATGGATCTGATTTTACAGAAATTAACAGAACTTGGTGTATCGAAAATTATACCTGTTAAAACTGAAAGAAGCATTGTAAAGTTAGATGCAAATAAAGAAATCAAAAAAATTAATAGATGGCAAACAATATGTAAAGAGGCAAGCGAACAATCGAAAAGAGTAAAAATTCCACAAGTAATGCCAATAGTAACTATCGAAGAATTATCAAAAATAAAAAATGAAATGAAATTAATATGTTCACTAGATGAAAAAAGTCAATTACTATCAAATTATTTACGTATAGATATTAATGAGATTCTTTTTGTAATTGGCCCCGAAGGCGGATTTACAATTTTGGAAGAAAAGAAATTGTTAGAAAATGGTTTTTTGCCAGTTAGTCTAGGAAAGAGAATAATGCGGGTTGAGACTGCAGCCATTTATGCAGCAAGCATTATTAATTATATATATGAAGGATGATATTATGGATTATATTATAGAATTTTATAAAAATTTAGATACCGTAAATATAATTATTTTTTGGGGCGTTATCGTTGTAGTACTATTACTTTTAATATTTTCTATCTTAATAGCCAATAAAAATAGAAAATTAGAAAGAATAATTGAATCGAATGGTATTGATATTGACGAATATAATGATAATGATATACCTACATTAAAAGATGAAAATCGAGCCTTAACTCAAGAAAAAGAAGAAAAAACAAATCAATCTACATTGCTTCAAGAAAAAATTGAAATAAAAAATAAAGAACTGCTTTTAAATAATAATAATTTGATGGAAAATGAAGCAAAAGAAAATAAAAATTTAAATAAAGATGCCTTTGTAGCGGAGGAACATGTAGTAGAATACAAAAAAAACAATATAGATGATTTAAGTCATAAGCAATTTAATGATAATCAATTAATTGCTTATAATATAGATAAAAAAGAATCTTCATTTTCATCAAAACCATACCAAAAGAATATATTAAGAGAAATGTCGCTAAATCAAACTTCCCCAATTGGAATAATAAAAAACGACATAAATAATAATAAAGAAATAGAAAAAGCCACTGAATTATATAATAGTTTTAATGAAAAAGATAATAATAATTTGGATAGAAATAAGAAAAAACCAGAATTAACAACTAATACTACTAATAATTATAATAAAACCGGTTCATTTAATAATAAAGGTAACTACTTGAAAGAATTATCAGAAAAAAGTGCTAATTTAAAAGAAAAAATATTTAGAACAGAATATGAAATAAAACAAGAAGAAGATGCAATTATTAGCTACGAAGAATTAATGCAAAAAAAAGATAATCTTACAATGATCGATGAAGAAGAAGCAGTAATAAGTATAAATGAATTATTAAAGAAAAGTGAAAACCAAGAAAAATTATATAATATAAATAACAACGAAGACAATGACATATTTATTGATGAATTAAAAAATTTTAGAAGTGATTTATAAAAAAATTCATTATTTAATAAGCACAAATATTTTGAGCCTCAGATGAAGGCTCTTTTTCGTTGCAATTTAAATAGTTATAGTGTATAATTTCATTAGAGGTGACAATATATGATAGACATAAATTTAATAAGAAATAATCGTACCTTAGTTGAAGAAAATTTAAAAAAGAAATATCAAGAATCAAAATTACCAATTTTAGATGAAATCATCGAAATTGATAAAAAAGTAAGGCAATTGAAACTAGATGGAGATAATTTTAGACAAATTAGAAATACAACATCAGATGAGATAGGTAAGTTATATAAAGAAAAGAAAATAGACGAAGCTAATAATAAAAAAGAAGAAGTAAAGAAAATAAATGAAAAATTACTCGAAATTGAAAAAGAAGAAGAACAATTATCATTAAAATTAAAAGAAAAAATGATGATAATTCCTAACATAATTGCTGATGATGTACCTATTGGAAAAGACGACTCTGAAAATATCGAAGAAGCTAAGTTTGGTGATCCAATAGTACCTAATTATGAAATACCATACCATAGCGATATTATGGAATCGTTTAGTGGCTTAGATAAAGATGCAGCCGGTCGAGTAAGTGGCAATGGTTTTTACTATTTGATGGGAGATATAGCGAGATTACATTCTGCAGTCTTAGCTTATGCCAGAGATTTTATGATTGATAAAGGATTCACTTATTGTATACCACCATATATGATCCACAGTGAAGCTGTTGATGGCGTTATGTCGTTCCAAGAAAAAGAAAATATGATGTATAAAATTGAAGGAGAAGACTTATATTTAATAGGTACATCAGAACATTCAATGATTGCTAAATTTAAAGATCAAATATTAAAAGAAAGTGATCTTCCAATTACTATGACTTCTTATTCACCATGCTTTAGAAAAGAAGTTGGTGCTCATGGTATAGAAGAAAGAGGAGTTTATCGTATTCATCAGTTTGAAAAACAAGAAATGGTCGTATTATGCAAAAAAGAAGATAGTGATGAATGGTATAACAAAATGTGGAATTATTCTGTTGAATTATTTAGAACACTAGACATACCTGTTAGAAAACTTATTTGTTGCTCTGGCGATTTAGCTGATTTAAAATATCGCTCTTGTGATATTGAAGCTTGGTCTCCAAGACAAAAGAAATATTTTGAAGTATGCTCATGTTCTAATTTAACTGATGCTCAAGCGAGAAGATTAGCTATTAGAGTCAAATTAGAAAATGGTGAAAAAGAGTTTGTGCACACACTAAATAATACCGTGATTGCTCCACCAAGAATGCTTATTGCCTTTCTTGAAAACAATTATAATGAAGATGGTTCTGTAAATATTCCTAAAGCTTTACAACCATATATGGGTGGTAAAGAAAAAATAATTCCAAATAAAAGGTAGGTGTTATAATGAAAAATTTAAAAGTAGTTTTCATGGGAACTCCTACTTTTTCTGTTCCAATATTAGAAGAACTAATAAAAGAAACATCGGTAGTATTGGTAGTTTCTCAACCAGATAGAGAAAAAGACAGAAAAGGCACATTGTTACCAACGCCAATAAAAGAAATTGCTCAAAAAAATAATATTGATATTTACCAACCAATAAATATTAAGAAAGATTATCAAAAAATAATTGATTACAATCCTGATATTATAATTACATGTGCTTATGGCCAAATAATACCGGAGCAACTATTAAAATACCCGAAATATGGGTGTATTAATGTTCATGGATCATTATTACCCAAATTAAGAGGTGGAGCCCCAATCCACCATGCTATTATAAACGGTGATAAATATACTGGAATAACCATTATGTATATGGATAAAAAAATGGATTCAGGAGATATAATAAGTCAAGAAAAAATTGAAATTTTACCAGAAGACAATCTTGACTCACTATATGAAAAAATGTCATATTTAGGTAAAAAATTATTAATAAAAACACTTCCCACCATTATAGATGGTACTAATACAAGAATTAAGCAAAAAGAAGAAGATGTAACCTTTGGATTAAACATAACCAAGGAAGAAGAAAAAATTGATTTTAATATGCCAAGCATTAACATTTATAATTTAATACGAGGACTATCTACAATACCAGGTGCATATTGCTTAATAGATAATAAAAGAATAAAAATATATAAAAGTGAACTTACTAATTTTAAAAGCATATCTGAACCGGGAAGAATTGAAAAAATAGATAAAACTGGTATATATGTAAATACAAGTGATAATATTATTAAACTAACTGATATAAAATTAGAAGGAAAAAAAAGATGCCTTGTTAAAGATTTTATAAATGGTATAAATATAGAAGATTATTTAGGAAAAGTATTAGAATAATGAAATAAGCATTAATTAAATAAAATTGATAAAAAAATTTACCCCTAAATAAAAAGTATAACAAGTTGAAATTAATATAAATGAAATAGAATGAAAGAGGTGAAAAAATGAAACAAGAAAAAAATAATAAAGGAATACTAGTTTTAGTAATATGTGGGATAATAGCTATGGCCTTAATTATCGGTTGCGTTTTCTTTTCAGATGAAATTTTTGGCATTTTTTTGAAATAATATGAAAAAAGTGTTGACAAATGTCAAAAAAAATATTACAATAGAATTGCTTAGATAAAAAGAGTAGAATAGCTTATCATAATTGTATGTGTTTGTCAGAGGACAACGCTATAGTTATAATTTAAGTTTAATGTCTGTTTTTAAATAGATATTAATTAAATTATATTATGGTAATATAATTATATAATCTATTGCTCGTAGCATGAATTCTTCTATTTGGAGAAGTCTTATCTGCGCTAAGTATAAACAATTGTTATTGAGAGAGAAACTCAAAAGATAAGAAACTAAACTAAATACTGATAATATTTAGGAAAATGTTATAATTAATTATATGGTGTTATTAAATATTTAATATTTAAATGCTGCTTATGTTATTTAAATACTAAAGTTAATAATAAAAAAAATTAATTATAACGCTGTAGTTTATTCAAAACTCGGATCAATTTGTTTTATCAGAACAATTGATTTTTGTTTTGTGTTAATTAATAAGTGCGGTACCATTGTATTGACACTTATTTTATTTTTATATATAATTTAAATAGGTGAAAAAATGAAAAAAACGATAACAGATTATAATTATAATGGCAAAAAGGTAATCATTCGTTGCGACCTAAACGTTCCAATTGAAAATGGAATAATTACTGATGACACTCGTATCAAAGAAAGCCTTAAATCAATTAAGTATTTAATAGATAATAATGCTAAGACAATTATTTTATCACATTTAGGAAAAATTAAAACTCAAGAAGATAAAAGTGAAAATACGTTATATCCAGTATACATAAAATTAAGGGAATATTTAAATACAAATGTATATTTTAGTAGAGAAACTAGAGGAGAATCTTTAGAAGAATTAGTTAATAATCTTAAAGAAAAAGACGTTTTATTAGTTGAAAATACTAGATTTGAAGATTTTCCTGACAAATTAGAAAGCAATTGTGATGAAAAATTAAGCAAATATTGGGCTTCCCTAGGTGATATATTCATTAATGATGCTTATGGAACGTGTCATAGAGCTCATGCATCAAATGTAGGTATTGCTAAAAATTTACCAAATGGAATAGGTTTTCTTGTAGAAAAAGAAATTACTAAATTAGATGAAATTCTTAATGAAGATACACATCCTTACACGGTCGTTATGGGTGGAAAAAAAGTAAGTGATAAAACACTTGTAATTGATAATCTTATAACAAAATGCGATTATTTACTTCTTGGAGGTGGGATGTGCTTTACATTTTTAAAATCACAAAATTATAATGTTGGTAAGTCAATTGTAGATAATGATAATCTAATATATTGTAAAAATTTAATGAATAAATATCGTGATAAAATTATTCTTCCAGTCGATATAGTAACTAATAATAAAAATATTAGGGAAATATCATCAATTAGCGACAATGAAATTGGATTCGATATTGGACCACAGACAATTGAATTGTTTACGGATATATTAAAAAAATCAAAGAGAGTAATAATAAATGGACCAATGGGAGTATTTGAAGAAGAAGGCTTCTCAAATGGTACAAAGAAAATATATGAAATAATAAAAGAAAAGCATATTAAAACATTAATAGGTGGTGGAGATTCAGCGGCATCTGTTAATAAATTAGGTTTTGCAAATGATTTCTTTCATATATCAACAGGTGGTGGAGCGACGCTTGAATATCTATCAGGAACAATACTACCTGGTATTGCAGTAATTGAAGAAAAATAAATATAATAAATTAATGAGAAGTAAAAAATCAAAAAATACTTCTCATTTTTTATAAATCGACTAAGTTCGACAATAAGTAGTACTATAATAAATTTATCAAGAAAGAAGGAAATAGAATGGAAAAAATAAAAGTTTTAATGATTGATGACAATCAAAGTCTTGTCGATATGGTAAAAGAATATTTTAACAATCATGCCAAAATTGAAGTAGTACTAAGTTGTAAAGATGGAGAAGAAGGACTAAATACAATTATTAATAAAAGTTCAGAATATGATATTATTTTACTTGATTTAGTTATGCCAAAAAAAGATGGCCTATATGTGTTAGAAGAATTAAATAAAAGAGGTATTGAAAAAAATATAATTGTTGAAACATCATATAATGAACCAAAAATAATTAGAAAAGTATCTGAATATGGAGTTAACTATTATATATTAAAACCATTTGATTTAACAGATTTAGAAAATAGAATTTTAGAAATATTCAATGAAATGGGCAGCAAATCAATTAATTTATATCATAGCAATTTACAAATATCAATTACAAAAATGTTACACGAACTAGGTATGCCTTCCCATATAAAAGGATATCAATATATCCGTGAAGCAATTAGCATGATCTATAACGATTCATCATTAATTGGTGGAATTACCAAGGAACTATATCCCGAATTAGCCTCTAAATTTGATACAACTGTCTCAAGAGTAGAAAGAGCTATAAGACACGCAATTGAAGTAAGTTGGAATAGGGGAAACTGGGATTATATGGAAGAAATATTTGGGCATAGTGTTGATATCGATAAAGCTAAACCAACAAATAGTGAATTTATTGTTACTGTAGCTGATAAATTGAGATTAGAAATAGCTAAGCAACCTGCTTAACTATTTTTTTAATAAAAAAAGTAGAGTATACTAAACTCTACTATAAAATTCAACTATTAATGCTTCGTTAATTTCAGCATTAAGTTCACTTCTTTGTGGATATCTAACATAAGTTCCTTGTTTCTTCTTTTCATCATAATTAATAAAATCAACTCTTCCTTTAGCATTTGCTAAAGCAATTTCAATTCCCTTATGATCAGCTGAAGATTCCTTAATACCAATAACATCTCCTGGTTTAACTCTGTATGAAGGGATATCAACTTTTTTACCATTAACAGTAATATGTCCATGGTTAACAAGTTGTCTTGCACCTCTTCTTGTCATAGCAAATCCAATTCTATAAACAATGTTATCTAATCTACTTTCAAGTAAAATGAATAAGTTTTCACCATGAACACCTTTCATCTTAGCAGATTCGTTAACAAGTCTTTCAAATTGCTTTTCAGATAAACCATACATAAATCTAACTTTTTGTTTTTCTTGTAATTGAACTGCATAGTTAGATGGTTTTCTCTTTCTATCTTTTCCATGTTGACCTGGGCCATAAGGTCTCTTTAAGTCTTTACCATTTTCTAAGATAGAAAAACCAACACGTCTAGCTTGCTTGTTGTTAGGTCCTGTATATCTTGCCATATTCTTTCCTCCTTATCTTATTTTTGGAGATATCTATCTATTTATAGGGTGTTTAATTTGACTTTCACCTACGCAGCAGAGGGTAAGCTACTAATACATAACACATTACAAATAAACAAATATTGCTGCCAAATTCATAAATATTATATACTAGAGTGTATTCACTGTCAAGAAAAATATTTCCTAATTAATGAAATTTCCTAATTAATATGTAAAAATATGTGAAATAATGTAATATTTAAGTAAAATATTAAAAAAAAACTTTACTTTATGATATAATTAATATAAAGAAAGGATTTGATATGATGAAATACAATATACGTGGAGACAAACTCGAAGTAACTGATGCAATTAACAACTATGTTGAATCTAAACTAGATAGACTTAACAAGTATTTTAAAGAAGATGATATACTTGCTAATGTTCTCTTAAGAGTTAGAGGTAATAGTCAAATAATAGAGGTAACTATTCCTACTGACAAATTTATTTTAAGGAGCGAAGAAGAAGATAAAGATTTATATGCTGCTATTGATTTAGTAACAGATAAACTAGAAAGACAAATAAGAAAGAATAAAACAAGATTAAATAAACAAAATTTTGATAATAAATTTAAAGAATTAAATTTTGATTTTGAAATAGAAGAAACAGAAGATTCTTCTGAAAATGAAGTGATTGTTAAAAGAAAAAAACTTGAAATGAAACCAATGGATGAAGAAGAAGCTATTCTTGAAATGAATCTATTAGGTCATGAATTCTTTGTATATAAAGATATGCATACTAATAATATAAATGTTTTATATCGAAGAAAAGATGGCAATTATGGATTAATCGAAACTAAATAAAAGCAAAACATTTGCTTTTTTTTCTTGTTATATTATCGTTTTTATTGTATAATCATAATAGATAAGAGGTGGAGATATGTATTTTAATGAAAAAGAAGATACTAATATAGATAATGAATTTAAAAACAACAAAAAAATAAATTTAAGCAAATATAAAAAATATTTTATTATAGGTGGAATTGTTATTTTTGTACTAATACTAATAGTATTAATTGCCATATTATTAAAAAATAAAACAAATTATTATATAACATTAGAAGGTTTAGATGAAATGACAATCTACCAAGGCACATCTTATAATGAACCAGGTTATAAAGCATATGACAATAAGAAAAATGATTTAACACAACAAGTGACAGTCAAAAATAATTTAGATACAGACACAATTGGAACATATACCATTGTTTATTCACTAAATAATAAAAGAATAATAAGAACCGTCAATGTAGTTGCTAAACCGGATTTTGCTACAACTATTCACTTATCTGGTGATAAAAACATTTATTTGAAAGTTGGAGATTCTTTTACCGATCCAGGATACACAGCTATTGATGCTATTGATGGTGATTTGACAGATAAAGTGACTATCACCGGCAGTGTTGACACATCAAAAAAAGGAGTATATCGTGTTATATATTCTGTTGTTAACTCAAGTGGTGTAACCGCTTCTGAAACAAGAACAATAATAGTTGAATAAGTACACGTTTGTGTACTTTTTAAATTTTAATTATTATACAAATAAGATATGTTAATACTCCAGATATTATCATTTGATACATCCTTCCAATAAAGAAGTATATGTACTTAATTTTAGTTTCAGTAATTTGACTAAGAACTTGTACATGTACTGATATTCCTCCAAAAGCAAGAAACATACTAGCAATTACGGTTTTAGAAAGCATACTAATAGATAGGTTGCTAAGTGCTTCAATTCCAATAGTAATTTCAAAAAAACCCTTAATTAACATAGCATTATAACTATTAAAACTAAATGTATTTATAATAATTGATGATAACATTAAAAATATTGTTAATATTCCACATATTAAAAGTATCGTATCAACTGCTTTTTTAATTGAGCTAATAAAAATAGTTCCAAAATCATTATTCCGATAATTATAATTGCCTGAATTATTACTAATCGTATTTTTATTTCTAAAACATATTCCCAAAATAACATTACTAAGATAATGTGTAATCAATAATATAATACCAACTTTTTGATTATTAAAAAAGAAAATAGCGACTGTTGTTAATATAAATACTGGATTAGAAAAATGACTAAATATTAGTATATGATTAGCTTCTTCTAAAGTTATTAAACCTTTATCATAAAAAATTCTAGTATTTCTAGCATTAGATGGGAAACCAGATATCATACTGAGTATAAATATCGTCAACATATTGTCACTTATATTAAATAATGATTTACAAATAATTTTAATTATTTTAGGAATATACTCAGTTACATTATAATTTATTAAAATATCTGATATAATAAAAAAAGGGAATAAAGCCGGTATTAAATTATTTACCCATATATTAAGTGCATATAGAATAGATGAATAAATAATAGTTTTCTTAATTAATAACTGACTTAAAACAAATAGTGATATAATAATTATACATATATTAAATATTTTTTTCCTCATACTAAATATTATGAATAAATAATTAAATAAATTATATAAAATAAATAGGTGATTACATGAAAAAATTTTTAAAAGAAAATTTTAAATTTTTATTGTTTATTGCATTAATGATTATTGTTATTGAAATAGAACTACCTTATTATATAGAGGCTCCTGGAGGAACCATTAATTTATCAAAAAGAATTGATAATAATTATAATAAGAAAAATGGTAGTTTGAACATGTTATATGTTACCGAATATAAAGGAAATATTGTAACTGTTCTTTTAAGTAAAATAATTAAGAGTTGGGATTTATATGAAATAAGTAATCAACAAATATCTAATGAAGATTCCGAAGACATTTATCTAAGAAATAAAGTAATGCTTGAAAATTCTATTCAAAATGCTACTTTTGTCGCATACAATTATGCCGGTAAAAAAATAGATATTAAAGATAAACAAAATATTATTATTGCTACGACTAAAAATAATGGTTTAGAAATAGGCGATATAGTTCTATCAATTGATGATTTAGAAGTAGATAATATTAAAACAATTAAAGATTATCTAAATACTTTAAATACTAATGACAACGTAAATATTAAAATTAAAAGAAATGCAAAAGAAAAAATCATAACAGTAACTCTAGATGAAGATAAATTATTAGGTATTATGCTTGTTACAAATTATAAATATGATATTAATGACGATTTAAATATTGCTTTTAAGAGTGGTGAAGGTGGCTCATCCGGAGGATTAATTCTATCACTTGGAATCTATAGTGAAATTACTGGCATAGATATTCTTAAAGGAAGAAATATTGCAGGAACAGGAACAATTGATATCGATGGTAATGTAGGAGAAATTGATGGTGTCAAATATAAAATTGCCGGTGCCGTCAAGAATAAAATGGATGTAATCTTAGTATCCCCATATAATTATGAAGAAGCTAAAAAAGTTATTCAAGATAATAATTATGATATTGAACTAGTAAAAGTAAGTACATTTAAAGAAGCTATTGATTATTTAACAAAATAGCTTCTTTCATATTATAAAAACAATTACATATACTTTAGTATGAAACAGAAAAATGAAGAAAAGTTAATTAAATATTTAAGAAGTTTAATATTAAGAAGTATGTTTGTAATAGTTTTATTTTTAATCCTAGCCATTTTATCTAAAACTAGCCCAACTTATAAAGATCTAATAGTAACTAATATCTATGAAAAAAACATTTCTTTTGCTAAAATAAAAAAATTATATGATAAATATCTTGGTGGTATTAGCCCATTAGACAAAGCTGTTGAAAAAGAAATATCTGTATTCAATGAGAAACTTGATTATAGTAATGAATCAATTTATCATGATGGTGTTAAATTAGAAGTAAATAATAATTATCTAGTTCCAATTCAAGAAGAAGGAATGATTATTTATATTGGCGAAAAAGAAAACTATGGGAATGTTGTTATCATCGAAAGCATTGATGGAATAGATATTTGGTATGGCAATATGGAAACAGTTGCCTATAAACTATATGATTACGTTGAAAAAAATGCTTATCTAGGAACAACCAATGGCAATACATTGTATTTAGTATATCAAAAAGATGGTAAATTTTTAGATTATAAAGGGTATTTAAAATGAAAGTTGAATTTCATTACACTTATATTATAATAGCCATAAGTTTTATCTTAACTGGCTATTTTTCAAACTTATTAATTTTTACAAGTATTATTATTATTCATGAATTAGGTCATTATTTAATAGCTAAATTAAACAATCTAAATCCAGAAAAAATAACAATATATCCCTTTGGTGGTATTACTAGATTAAATATTCCAATTAATACTAAAATTTCAAAAGAATTAATGATAGCTTTATCCGGAGTAATATTTCAAAGTATTTACTATTTACTCATATTATTTTTATATAAGAATAATATTATAAGAACATATATATTTGAAATTTTTAAGAATTATCACTATAGTATCCTCTTTTTTAATTTACTCCCAATTCATCCATTAGATGGTTCTAAAATAATTAACTTAATTATGTCTAAATATTTACCATATAAATTAGCACTAAAATTAACAATAGTTATTTCTATTATTACTGCTATTATCATAATAAAGATAAATTACTATAAATTTAATTATACAACAATTCTAATTATTACAATAATTATTGATAATTTAATTAAATATTCAAAAAATATAAATTATTATTTTAATAAATTTTTATTAGAAAGATACTTATATAAGTACCATTTTTCCAAAAGTAAAAATATTAATAAAATTGATAATATGTATAAAGAAAAATATCACATCATTAAAGAAAATAGTCATTATTTAACTGAAAAAGAGTATTTAAAGCGTCGATTTAAAGGAAATTACTAAAAAATATTTGACATATAAGTAGATAATATGTTAAAATTATAACTGTTTGAAAGACCTCGAGTTGATTACTCAACCGCACAGAAATTGGTAAACAAGTGATTTATATCCACCATAATGGCGAGTCTTAAACAAATAATATAAGGAGGTAAGTTTATGAAAGCTATAATTGAAACAGGTGGAAAACAATATTATGTTGCTGTTGGCGATACTATTTTTGTTGAAAAATTAGATGCTGAAGAAGGCAAAAAAGTTGTTTTCGATAAAGTTTTAATGGCCGGTGGTGTAACAGGTAATCCATATGTAAAAGGAGTAACTGTTGAAGGAAAAGTAGTTAAACAAGGAAAAGGTAAAAAATTAACAATTTTTACTTATGTTCCTAACAAAAGATCTACTAGAAAGAAACAAGGACATCGTCAACCATATACTAAGATTGAAATTACAAATATTAAGTAAGGTGCTTTTATGATAAAAGTAGAAGTAACAAAAAAGAATATTTCTATTCTAGGTCATGCTATGTACGATGACTATGGTAAAGATATTGTATGTGCTGCTGTCAGTAGTATTGTTATGGCTTCGGTTGAAGGAATTGCTTCAATTGACAAATCTGCTATTGATATAGAACAAAAAAAAGACAATTTAAATATAATTATTAACAAGCACGATGATATTACGAATAAATTAATTAAAACAATGATTAATTTATTAAAAGAATTAGAAAAGAAATATCCTAAAAACATTAAAATTACAAATAAGGAGGAATAAAATATGTTAAAGTTCTTAGAATTTAATATACAATTATTTGCTCATAAAAAAGGACAATCTTCAACAAGTAATGGTAGAGATTCTGCTGGTAGAAGATTAGGAGCAAAAGCTGCTGATGGTGAATATATAACTGCTGGTTCTATTATTTATCGTCAAAGAGGAACAAAAATTCATCCTGGAACAAATGTTGGTAGAGGAACAGATGATACTTTATATGCAACTATGTCAGGATATGTAAAATATGAACACTTAGGAAAAGACAGAAAACAAGTAAGTGTTTATGTAGAAAAATAAAAAAATAAAAATCAAAATATTACTTTTCATCTTGAAAAATGAGCCGAGATGTGATATTATTGATTTTGCAATGGACCCTTAGCTCAGTTGGTTAGAGCATCCGGCTCATAACCGGGCGGTCGCAGGTTCGAGTCCTGCAGGGTCCACCATCTGCGGGTGTGGCGGAATTGGCAGACGCGCTAGACTTAGGATCTAGTGGTATATCCGTGGGGGTTCAAGTCCCTTCACCCGCACCAATTTAAAAAACTTGATAGGCGCACTGCCTATTTTTTTTGACCTTGCATAATCTAGATGTGCAACCGCCCGGTTAAAATAAATATAAAATTATATAAATAAATTGTTTATTGCAAAAAAATAATATATTTTAAAAATTAAACACAATTAGTAACAGAAATTATTCATTTTATATTAAATTGTATAAAAGCTGTAAAAAAATGCTAACAAATATTTAAAAACTATAGTTTGTCTTTTGAGTATGAATGTGGTAATATTTATCTGTGATGAAAAATGGATGAGAATGTTAAAAAAATAGCAGAAGAATTTAAAAGAATATCAAAAAAGAGATGGATAAAAAGTATAAGCAAAAGTTTTGGAAGTATTGGACTTACTTTTGAAAAAGAATTAGGAAAACAAGCAGATTCAAAATATTTACCAGACTACAACGGAATTGAGATAAAATGCACAAGTCGCTTTAGTAGATATCCATTGTTTTTATTTACAATTGCCTTTGATGGTCCAACTTTTCCAGAAATAAGCAGAATTGTATCAAAATATGGGTGGTATGATAAAGATTACAAAGACAAAAAAGTTTTATTTGCCAAATTAAAACATAATGAAGCAACTACTGTAAATGGCAAATACAAATTTAAAATAGCAATTGATGATAACGATAAGAAACTTTATCTTTGCGTCTATGACATAAATGACCAATTAATTGAAAATGACTCATTTGTTTATATTAGTAATATACATAAGCATTTTATAACAAAATTTAATAAATTAGCAGTTGTATATGCAAGCACTAAAATGCTTAATAAAGAAAAATACTTCAGGTATTATAAAATAGACATATATAAATCAAAGAATTTTAATACTTTTATAGAATTATTAAAAAAAGATATTATTAATGTCAGTTTAATTTCACGTATGAATAAAAGTGGCATAGATGCTGGAAGATATAGAAATAAAAATCTTGTATTTCAAATTAGTAAAGATAACATAGAAAAATTATTTGATAAGATATATACATATAATCTAGATAGAAAATAATTTAATAATTAAATATACATAATGATATTAAGAAAAATGAGACAAAATATAACAACAAATCAGTTAATTAGATAAACAGTAAAATACTTTTTGTCTTTTTTTATACCGATATACATATATTTAATTGAGGTGACTTATGAATCAAACATATACTGTAAAACCAGGTGATACTTTGTATGGTATAAGTAATCAATATGGTGTATCAGTAACTGAGCTTGCCGAATTAAATGGTATAAAAGGATCCAGTCTAGGTGTTGGTACGGTTTTAAAAATACCCGTAAATTCAGGGACAAATCCTAATAACATGTTTATGTATACGGTACAAAAAGGAGATACGCTATATTCGATTGCTACTAAATATAAAACAACTCCAGAGAAGATAATTAATTTAAATTATTTAAAAAATAATACTATTACTCCGGGTCAAGTATTAAGAATACCTGAAATGTATACCCCAGAAAGTGAAATGATGGTTCCAAACTATACCAATTATATTGTTAAAAAAGGCGATACCCTTTACAGTATTGCTAGAGCTAATAATATATCTGTTGATACCTTGATAAAAGATAATGCTCTAACTAATAACAATTTAAAAATTGGTCAAAGTTTAAAAATAAGAATTCCAACCGAAGAAATAAATGTTATTGAAGAATGTTATGGCCCAGATTATACTCCACCAGTTGATACTACTCCAATAGTAACAACTTATACAGTTGTAAAAGGAGATTCCCTATACCAAATAGCTAAAAGATTTAATACTACTGCATCAGCAATAATGAATTTAAATAATCTTCCTAATACTAATTTATCTATTGGCCAAAAACTAAAAATTCCACAGTCTACACAGACTAATCAACCAGCACAAACATATACTGTAAAAAGTGGTGATAATCTATACTCAATAGCTAGAAGGTTTAATACTACTGTTGATGCTATTAAAAGAAAAAATAATCTCACATCAAATAACTTAAGTATTGGTCAAAAATTAATAATATAAAGGAGGTAAAATGAATACTTTTAATATTAATGATCAAGAATTTGTTAATTCAGATATTTATCAAAATTTTCTAAGAGCTAATCCGAGTCAAGGATTTTTAAAAATAAGAGCTTATGCTGCTAGTCAAGCCTTACCAATTGCCAATCTTAAAATAGTTGTTTCAAAAATGATAGATAATAATAAAGTAATCTTTTTTGAAGGCAATACCAACGAATCTGGCATCATTGAAAGAATTGCTTTACCAGCTCCTAGATTAAACCAAAATAATCTTGATGCTCCTAGTAGTACAACATATGAAATAACAGCTACTTATGAAGGCGAAAATTTAACAAATATTTATCGTGTAAATATCTATGAAAACATTTATGTAATTCAAACAATTAGCGTCGTTCCAACTATGAATGTATTGGCAGGTGATTTATAATGGCGGTAAGGTATCCAGTTGTTCCAAATAATATTACGGTTCACTTAGGCGAACCCGATCAGGCAGGACGTGATATCACTGTTCCTTTTACTGATTATATATCAAATGTTGCTTCATCTGAGTTGTATCCAACATGGCCTAGAAATTCACTAACTGCCAATATCTACGCTATCATATCTTTCGCCATGAATCGTATATATAATGAATGGTATCGTTCTAAAGGATATAATTTTGATATTACTTCATCCCCAACATATGACCAAACTTATACCTTAAATCGTTCAACTTATGAAAATATTGATGATATTGTTGGTGAAATATTTGATAATTATGTTGTTAAATCAGGTCAAATTCAACCATATTTTACTACATATTGTGATGGACGTGTCAAAACATGTGAAGGCCTTAGTCAATGGGGAAGCGTCACTTTAGCCAACCAAGGAAAAACCCCATTACAAATTTTACAAAATTATTATGGCAATGATATTGGTATTAAATATGATGCCCCTGTTGGTGATACAATGGAAGGATTTCCCGGAAATGATGTTGGATTAGGATATGCCGGAAACCCAGTACTAGCTATTCAAAGAGATTTAAGAAGAATAAAACAAAATTATCCAGCCATTCCCGATATAACAGATACATTAGGAATATATGAACAAACAACTGAAGCCGCTGTTAAAAAATTTCAAGAAATATTTGGCCTTCCTGTAACAGGAGTTGTTGATAAAGCTACTTGGTATCGAATTAAATATATTTATAATAGTGTAAAAAAACTATTTGATCTTTATACCGAAGGAATAAGTGAAGAGGAAGCAACCTTCTTATATACTGATGAATTAAAATATGGTGATACCGGTATTGAAGTCGAATATATTCATTATTTTTTAGATGCTATCGCATTCCTTGATAAAGATATTCCAAGACTACCTACCAATTCTATTTATAATAATAATACTATTACAATGGTTAAAGCCTTTCAAGAAAAATATAATTTACCAGTAACGGGTATATTCACTTATAAAGATTGGACTGTTTTAAAAAATGCCTATCGTAATATATTAAAATCATTTCCTAAGGAATATCAAGAGTATGTTGATGAATTATATCCAGACTATTTCTTAACAAGAGGAGCCACAGGACCTGATGTCAGACGCTTTCAAAAATTTCTCCTTGCCATCTGCCGTTTTGATAAATCTATTCCCGGTGTTAGAGTAAATGGTATCTTTGATGAATTGACTGAAAAATCAGTAAAAAAACTTCAACAAGATTATGGCTTTGATATAAACGGAGTCGTTGGACCACTATTATGGCGCAAAGTAGTTGAATTATCAAAAAGATAATAAATATATTAAATTAACATATACCAATAATAAGAAAAAAGAATACAGGTTAAAATGCCAAAATTGTATTCTTTTTATATAGCACTTTTGGCTTAAAGATAATAAATTATTCTTTAAAAAAATATTGACTTTTGATAAAAGAATATATATTATAATTTAAATCAAATTTACGAGGAGATGTTATTATGGAAGTATATCGTATATGTTTTCCTGAGGAAATAAATAGAATAATTAAAAGAAAGAATTTTAAAAATGTTGGACATACTTATGAGACTACCAAGGTTAATACTCACAGTTACCATCCTAAAACTAAATATTTACATTTTTTTGAAGCAAAAGATAGTATCTTCTATAGAAGAACAAATAAAGGTAAATATATATGTACATATGACATTCCAAAACAATTGCTTAATGACCATTTTGGCTATGGTTTTTATCGAAACTTTCTCACTTTTAAAACTACAAATTTGATAGAAGAATATGCTATTCCAACTCCTGAACTAAAAATTGAATATCTAAAAAAAGTGGAATTTATTAAGAAAGATATTGATATTTCTGATTATATTGATGATAATACATTAAGTAAATATTTGGAAGTTATTTATGAAAATATAAATCAAGAAAAATATACAAAAGTAAGAAAAAAATAGCATCATATAATTATTATACTTGTAAATAAATGATTTACAAGTTGACTCATTTACATATCTACATTATACGTGGTATAATATACAACTAAGAAGGTGACGTCATGTATCTAGAACATTACATAAAAGAACTAACTAAAAATGAATATCCCGACTTTATTGATAAGTATTTAGTTGCTCCATCACTACTAAGACTAAAAAAAGTAGGATACTTTTGTGGTATGGATTATGCCTCAAAAGATATCTATAATTTTTCTGAATATATTTCTAGATTCGATCATTCCTTGACTGTTGCTTTGCTAACATATCGTCTAACTAATGATAAAAAAGCTACTTTAGCAGGTTTATTTCATGATATATCAACCCCTTGTTTTTCCCATGTTATCGATTATATGAATGAAGATTTTGAAACTCAAGAGAGCACAGAACTTTACACTGAATATATTATTAAAAATGATAATTATTTGCAAAAAATACTTAAACGAGATAACATTGATAGTGAGGATATAATCAATTTTAAAAAATATTCGATTGTAGACAACGAAAGGCCAAAACTGTGTACGGATAGACTAGATGGTGTGATATTAACTGGCATGTGTTGGACTAAAAACATAACCAAACAAGATATAACTAACATATTAAATTCTATATGTATTTTTAATAACGAAGACAATGATCCAGAAATAGGTTTTAATAATTTAAAGATAGCCCAAAAGGTACTAAATGTAAGTAAATCTATTGACATATATTGTCACTCAAAAGAAGACAATTATATGATGCAATTCTTAGCCAAAATGACTAAATATGCCATAACAAAAGGATATATCAAATATGAAAATCTATATTATTATAATGAAGAAGAGTTAATAATATTACTTACCAATATTAATGATACATTTTTACAAGAAAGCATTAACACTTTTAAAACAATAAAAAAAGAAAAGATACCAACTATTGAATCACCAAAAATAAAAATTAGAAGTTTATTTCCTATAGTAAATGGAAGAAGAATTAAATAATGTCAAATGAAGATAACTTTTTTAATGGCTATAAATGTTTTAATAAAGGGTTAACTAATAGATATGGTATAAAATATGAAGTAGGTAAAGAATATCATTGCGATAAAGAAATAAAATTTGGTAATAATGGTCATGGCTTCCATGTATGTAAAAGATTGGAAGATACATTAAAGTTTTTTGATAAAGATGTTGATATAGCTTATGTAAAATGTTATGGAACCTATGATAAGATTAAAGAAAACAAAGAAAATGATTATAATGATAATTATGATATGTATGCCTTTGAATACATGGTAATAGAAAAAATATTAACTAGAGAAGATATTATTCAATACGCCTTAAATCTAAATGAAGAAAGAATCAAAAAATTTCTTATGTATTTTAAATTAACATTAGCAGAAAAAAATATATTTAAAGAAAAATTTAAAAATTGCCAGTATATGCTAAATTTTATAGCATATTATCAGGAAGATGATAAAGAAGCGTTCACACATCATGAAAAAAGATTATTAAAAAAGAAAACATTGTGATAGAATTAAATAAAAGGAGTATTGATAATGAAAGAATTAGTAATAAAAAAATGTTTAAAGTGTGGAGCAATAGTTAAAATAATAAAAGATTGTAAATGCAATAATTGTGGCATTAATTGTTGTAATGAACCAATGAAGTTTGTCAAAGCTAATAGTGTTGATGCATCTATAGAGAAACATAAACCAACATATACTGTTCATAGTGATAAAATAGTAGTAACAGTTAATCACGTCATGGATGAAGAACACTTTATTGAAATAAAACCTGACGCAATCCCATAAGCTTTAGATTTTGGGTTAAGGAAGAGCAAATTGTAATTTTTTACTCTTTTTTAATCAAATATATTTACAA
>CADAMI010000009.1 GCA_902788975.1 uncultured Erysipelotrichaceae bacterium
ATCAGGATTATATATCTTATCAATTAATTTACAAGCATTATCATAAATGTCACCATCACTATTAATTAATTTGTCTAAAGTAAGTTGTTTACTAATTTTAGTAAAATCATGATATTTAATCCAAATACCTACATTAGGAGCATACATCTTTTTATTTCTAAGTCTTCTTCCTGTATCCATTGATAACTGTTTTAATACTTTTTTAATTTCATCAATATTCGTATAGTCATACGGAAGCACTACTGATGTTGATATACTTTTAGGGTTTCCTCTTTCTGATTCCACAATACTATTATCTATACCATTTGCATATTCCCACATCATTTTACCCATGCTTTTAAAGTTTCTCATTAAGAAATTTAAATCAGTATTAGCTAATTCCCCAATTGTATTAATTCCTAATTCATGTAATTTTTTACTACTAGCTTTACCAATCATAAATAAATCATCGTGGCCACATTTTATTTTTTATTTCATTAGAAAATAATGTATGTACTTTATCAGGCTTTGAAAAATCAGAAGCCATTTTAGCTAAAAGCTTATTATTACCAACTCCTACATTAACTGTAAATCCAAAATTATCTCTAATATCATTTTTAATTTTATAAGCCAGTTTTACTGGATTACCATATTTTTTATAACTATCGGTATAATCGATAAAACATTCATCAATGGAGTATCTTTCGATTTTATTACTATAATTACATAGATATGTATACATCCTATCAGAGTATTTTTTATATACCTTAAACTGTGGTGGATATACATCTAAATAAGGACATTTACGTCTTGCAGAAAATATTGTTTCAGCTGTAACTACCCCACATTTTTTGGCAGGCATGCTTTTGGCTAACACTATTCCGTGCCGAGTAGCTTCATCACCGCCGATTACGGCATATCTATTTCTAATATCTACTTTATTACCTTTATGTAACATATCGACAGCAGTCCATGATAAAAAAGCATTATTAACATCAACATGTAAGATAATTCTCTCCATCATGATCACCATCCAATTTAATTATAACAAACAACTGTCTAACATTCAATAAATATCCTTATTTTATTGAAGATTTTTATAATTTATGATATACTTATACCCATGAGAAAGGACTGATTAACATGATTAATAGATTAGAGGCAATAAAAAAAAGATATGATGAAATATCTAATGAATTATCCAATCCTGAAGTAGTCAGCGATATTAAAAAAATGACTGAATTATCAAAAGAACAACGTAGACTTACTCCAATTGTTGAAATATATAAAAAATATACAGAAGCATTATCTGATATTGAGACAGCTAAAGAAATGACTAAAGATCCCGAAATGCAAGAATTCGCTAAAGAAGAAATATCTAATTTAAATAAACAGCTTGAAGATATGGAAAAAGAACTTGAAGTATTATTATTACCACATGATCCTAATGATGAAAAAAATGTTATTGTCGAAATTCGTGGCGCTGCCGGTGGTGATGAAGCAAATATATTTGCTGGCGATTTATTTGATATGTATACTCATTATATTAATCAGTTTGGTTGGAAAATCGAAGTATTAAATGAAGAACCAGGTACCGCTGGTGGCTTCTCTCAAATCGAATTTATGATTAAAGGTGAAGGTGCATATTCAAAATTAAAATACGAGTCAGGCGCTCATCGAGTACAAAGAGTACCAGAAACGGAATCACAGGGTAGAGTACATACCTCAACTGCAACTGTCTTAGTTATGCCTGAAGCCGAAGAATTTGACTATGAATTAGATGAATCAGAAGTAAGAATCGATATAACTAGAGCAAGTGGAAATGGTGGCCAAGGTGTTAACACGACAGACTCTGCTGTTAGACTTACCCATATTCCAACTGGCATTATCGTTTATTCACAAACAGAACGTAGCCAAATTAAGAATAAAGAAAAGGCCTTCAAAATTTTAAAAACAAGATTATATGATTTAAAATTAAGAGAACAAGAAGCTGCCAATGCTGCCGAAAGAAAAAGTAAAATCGGTACTGGTGATAGATCAGAAAAAATAAGAACTTATAACTATCCACAAAACAGAGTAACTGATCATCGTATTGGTTTTACATCTATGAATCTAGATAGAATTATGACCGGTGACTTAGGAGTAATTATCGAAGCTTTAATAGCAGAAAACCAAAGATTAGAGTTAGAAAATCATGAAGTATAGAAAAAGTGATATTGAATACTTAAATAAGTACATCAAGGAAAATAACCTTGATGATATTTATTATCATAAATGTTTAAGTGAATTAGAGAAGGGCCGACCTATCCAATATATTATTGGTGAAGTAAACTTTTATGGCTATAATTTTAAAGTAAATGAAAATGTTTTAATACCACGATTTGAAACAGAATTACTTGTTGATAAAACCATAAAAAAGATAAAAAAATTCTTTGTCAACAAAACTGTTGATATAGTAGATTTAGGCACTGGTAGTGGTTGTATTGCTATAACTTTAAAAAAAGAGCTAGATTGTAATGTCGATGCTGTCGATATATCAAAAGAAGCTCTTGAAGTAGCAAAAGAAAATGCAGATAATAATGATGTAAATATTAGTTTTATTAATAAAGACATGACAAAATATACCGATAAACAATATGATGTAATTATTTCTAATCCTCCATATATATCACATAATGAAAAAATAATGGATATTGTTAAAAAAAATGAACCTAATATCGCATTATATGCTGATAATGATGGATTATACTATTATGAAAAGATAATTGAGAACATATCTAAAATAACCAAAGATAAATATTTAATATGTTTTGAAATTGGATCAAATCAAGGAACAGCCATTGTTGATATAGCCAAAAGATACTTAAAAGATATCAACATATCTGTTGAAAAAGATTATGCTGGATTAGATAGATTCGTTTTTATAACTAACATTAAGGAATAAATTATTCCTTTTTTGTTTAAAAAAATAATAACTATAACAATATATTACTAGGTGATTATATGAAAAGAAAAATATTTCTTGTATTGTTTATCTTAGTAATATTATATGTTTATAAAACAACCGAACAAAATGTTTTTATTCCAGACAAAGCCATTAGATTAAGAGTTATTCCCAATAGTAATAGTCCAGAAGATATTAACATCAAAGAAAAAGTAAAAAAATATCTAGAAACTGACATTTATACTTTAACTAAAGATACCACTAATATTGAAGATGCTAGAACAATTATATCGGATAATATTCCTACTATTGAAGAAAATATTGGTATTATATTTACTGACAATAAATACACTCTTCCATATAAAGTAAATTATGGATTAAACTATTTTCCAGAAAAAAAATATAAAGGTCTAACTTATGCCGAAGGATATTATGAATCACTAGTTATCTCAATTGGCGAAGCAAACGGAGACAATTGGTGGTGTGTTTTGTTTCCCAACTTCTGTTTAGTAGACGCAAAAGAGAACCATGAATATAAATCATACATTAAAGAATTAATTAGTAAATATTCTAAAAAATAATTAAGAAGAGTAATATTAAATAGGTGATATTATGTCTTCTTTTTTTACTGTTTTATTAATTGGTATTAGTTTAAGTATGGATGCTTTTTCACTAGCACTGGTATATGGTATGATAGGGATGCCCAATAAGAAAAAAATAGCATTATCATTAATAGTTGGAGCATATCATTTTATCATGCCATTAATTGGCCTTTTACTAGGAGAATTTATTGATAATATTAGTTTTATTAATCTTCATATAATTGCATCAATAATTTTAATATATATAGGTATCGATTTAATAATATCTAATTTTAAAGAAGAAGACACTCTATCAATTAGTAAAACAGGTTTATTAATGTTTGGATTATCCGTATCTATTGATAGTTTAACTGTAGGAATAGGACTAAAGGCTATAACCAATAGTTATTTATTATCATCTATTATTTTTTCAATATGTAGTTGTCTATTTACTTATTTAGGATTAATATTAGGAAATATAATTGGCAATAAGATTGGAACATATTCCAAAATAGTAGGTGGTATTATCTTGATAATCATTGCAATTCTTATGTTTGTTAAGTAAAAATGTTGACAAACCATATATTTCATGATAAAATTACAGACGTACTGGCGGAATTGGTGAAGTGGTTAACACATTGGATTGTGGTTCCAACATGCGTGGGTTCGATTCCCACATTCCGTCCCAGGTTGTAATTATCCCTTGAAATTCAAGGGTTTTTATTTTGCTTTTTAATTTTAGGTACATTTTAGGTATATAATTATTACATTTCCTTATAAACACATTGAATAATTATTAATTATATTGAAAAGTTTTATTATTTATTGTAAAATATTAAAGTAGCATTTGATTGGGGGAAATATGGAGCAATTTAAAAAACTTAATTTATTTGAAAGAAGAAAAATGGCAATAGAAGATTTATGCAAATATCATGCTGAATATCGTAAATTTCAATATGATAATGGAAGTAAGTTAAAATGTATTGAATTGAGAAAAAAGATTTACTTTATAATTAGAACAATTTTAAAAATAGATCAAATTCTTTCAAAAGAAGAAATAATCATTATTGGCGATAAGCACAAAGATAATAATGATAAACCAAAAATATTTGCATGTACTCATATAGGTGGAAACGATATTCAAAGGTCGTTTCAGGTAATAAACAAACCAGCATATTTAATGCTAGGAGATCCAGGAATACTTTATAAAATGCCTATATACCAAGCATTAAAATTAAATGGAGTTATTCCTTTAGAAACCAAAGATAGGGTAGATAGAAAAATTGCATATAATAGATCAATAGAATTGTTAAATAATAATGGTAATTTGTTAATTTATCCCGAGGGAGCATGGAATGTTTCTCCAAATGTTATTGTAATGAAAATATTTACAGGTACAGTTAGACTTACAAAAGAAACTGGTGCGGATCTAATACCTATAGCAATAGAACAATATGGCAATAAATTTTATTTCAATATTGGAGAAAACTATACAATTTCTAAAGATACAAAGCTCAGTGATCAAGAACTAACAGATGATTTAAGAGATAAATTAGCAACCTTAAAATGGGAAATAATTGAGACTCAGCCAATACTTATGAGAAAAGAAATTCATGATAATTATTTAGATACATTTCAATCAGAAATTGTAGAAAGATGCAATTATGGTTATGGATTTTCGTTAGAAGATGCTCTAAGTGAAAGCTTTCACGATAAAAATGTTCACACTGAAGATGAAGTGTTTGCATTCTTGGACAATTTAGAAATAGGAACACATAATGCATTTTTGGCTAAACAGAAAATTAAAAAATAATGTACTCATAGGAGTACATTTTTAGTATTTATATGATATAATAATTAAAGAATAGGAGGGACAAAATGGGAGCAGTAATTTTACCAATTGTAGGTCTATTAATCATGTTTACCTTAAATGTTTTGTTTTTTTCAAAGAAAAATATTTCAAGTTATGAAACAAAAACATATAAATTATTTCTAATTACTACAACTGTTTTCATTATTGTTGGCCTTTTAACTTTTGTTGTTGCAAAAATAACAAATGATTTTAATTTAATTGCTACATTTCAAAGAATATATATGAGTATATTAGTTGTATTAAATTATTTATCAATAAAATATTGTATTCAGTTATTCAAAGGTGATGCTGATTTAACATTTGTTAATAAAGTAATTGGTATTTGTACAATACTATTTATTGCTTTAATTTTAATATTACCATTAAATGTAATTTATTATGATGATATTTTAGATGGTAATGGTTGGGCATATAATATTGCTTTAATAGATACAGTTATTAGTTTTGTAATATTTATAGTAATAACAATTTCTTTAATTTGTTCTAAGATATCATTAAAGAAGATAGCACCATTTATCACATTGATAGTCTTGTATATAGTTAGCTTCATTTTAAGATCGTATTATAAGGAATTAATATTTGAAGGGTTCTTTTATTCATATATTTTATTAATTATGTATCATACAATTGAAAATCCAGATATGAAATTGCTTCAAGAATTACACAATTCAAAAGAAATAAGTGATAATGCTAATGAAGAAAAGACATTATTTATATACAATTTAACGCAAGATATAAGAAATATAAGTAATGCCATAGATGATGATGCAGATTACATCTTGGATAGCAAAAATTGGAATGAAACTTATGAATGCGCTAGAAATATAAAACTTAATTCAGCCAAATTCATTACAATGACAAACAAAATCTTAGATATTTCACAAGTTGATTCAGCCAATATTAAAACATATAATAGCAAATATAATATTAAAAATGTATTAAGACAAATAATTAATATATATAGCGATTCTTGCAAAAGTAAAGAATTAAAATTTAGAACTAATATTGATCATGATGTTCCTGAATTGCTATATGGTGATGGAATTGGATTAAAAGAAGTGCTTACTACTATATTAAACAATAGTGTCAAATATACTAAAAAAGGTTTTATAGAACTTAATGTTAATACAATAATAAAGAATGATATATGTAGATTAATAATAACAATAGAGGATTCCGGAATTGGAATTAAGAGTGAAGATATTAATACTATTAAGAATAACAATGGACCATTATCTGAAGCAGATAAATTAATAACATTAATGCATGGAGCCATGTTAGTTTCATCTAGTTATGGCCTTGGAACAAAAATTAAAATTATCTTAGATCAAAAAATGGAAATACAAAAGAATGTAGAAATAGAAAAATATGAAAAAATATTAAATGATATTAAATTATTAGCGGTTGATGATTCAGAAGCAGGCCTTAAAATAATTGAAAAATTGCTAAAAGGAACTAGAATTAAGTTAACTAAAGCCAAAACAGGCAAAGAATGTATTGATAAAATAAAAATTAGTAAATATGATTTAATCTTGTTAGATGAAGAATTATCACAAATTACCGCTAATGAATTAATTGTAAAAATAAAAGAAATTCGAAATTTCAAAACACCAGTTGTATTGCTTACTAAAGATAATAGTTATGAATATAATGAAGAATATATTAAAAATGGTTTTGCTGGATATATTTTAAAACCATTAAAAAAAGAGGCGTTTATTAATAAAATAAATGAATTTACTAAAACTAAATAAATAACTATACTAGAAATAATTTTAAATTTTGATTGGAGTGATGTAATGATTAAACTTGAACAATATAGGGATATTTGGTTAGCCGAAAAAATGAATGAAGTAATTGGCTTTTATCCTAGAGAATTTTACCCTCTAGATAATTTTTCTTCCTTTAAAGTAGAGTGGAATGGATATTTATATTCATCATTAGAAGAAGCATATCAAGCAGCTAGTTTTATGGGAAGTAGTGAAGAATTAGTTGAAAAAATTAAACATTCACATTCAGCCGACGAAGCTCAAAGAATAGCTTATGCTAATAGAGATAAGCAAAGGGCAGATTGGAATGAAGTAAAACTTAGCATAATGGAAGAATTATTAAGATTAAAGATAGAACAAAATCCATATGTAAAAAAGAAATTATTACAGACTAAAGATTATATAATTGTTGAAGATTCCCCAAAAGATTCATTTTGGGGATGGGGACCAAACAGAGATGGTGAGAACAATTTAGGCAAACTATGGATGAAACTTAGATATGAAATAATAAAAAAAGAAAAAAATCACTAAATTGATTTTACAAATTGGGGAACTTATGTTATTAAGAATCTAGGAAATGTTGTTTATTTGTTTTTTTTTGACTGGGTGTTTTAAATATACTATTTAAGCGTCCCATTAAGTATATAATTGCTAACCTTATGGTTAGCATTTTTCTATTTATAAAAAAAGAACACCTCAAGTGCTCTTAAAATAATTCTGAATGACTACCTGTTGCAACTAGTACTAAAACAAGTTCATTATCTATATACTGATAAACTAATAACAAGTCTGGCTCAATATGACATTCTCCACATTTTTTGTAGTGTTTACTATCAGTAAGCATATAATTTTTATATTTTTCCTCTAGTTCTAAACCGTTAGCTAATTTACTAACTACATATTTAAGTTTTTCTACATCCTTACCTTGTTTCTTAATTTTTTTATAATTTCTTTTAAAATCATTCGTATATCTGATTTGATATTTAACTTTTGTTTTAAAATCAATCGTCACTATCTAAATCCTCAAATAATTCTTCAATAGAATTATAACTTTTGTATTTATCAGGATGTTTCATTATATAATCTACTTCTTTTAATGCCTTCTTTAATTCTTTACTAGGTTTAGGTTCTTCTATTTTAAAAGGAATACTAGAAGTCTTAACGCATTTTGTTAAAAACATATTGATTGCCGTACTCATATTTAAACCTAAATTTTTAAACAGCATATCGCTTTCTTGCTTTAATGTTGCATCAACTCTAACATTCAAATTAGTTGTATTAGGAATATTCTCCATACTATCCTTCCTCACAATATAATAATATAACACAATAAAATAATTGTCAATACAAAATCATTACATTGTCATTATATAATGTACTATGAAATATAATTAATAAACATATTGTTTTTCTTTCAATACATCATTGATTATTTTTCTTATCTCTAAAATTCTTTTACTCATAAATTCAGGATGATCTTTGAACCACTTAATATTTAGTGGAGATGGATGTGGTAAAACCAATGCTAGTTTATTGTTAATATAATTATTTTTAAAAATTAATTCGTTAAAATTTTCATTTGGGAAAAATACTTTAGCAGATTTTGCACCTATAATAATATAAAGTTTATTATCAATGCACTCTAATTCTTTTTTTATCCAAGTATCATAACATACTTTTGGTGGTAATCTATCATAGCCATTTTTATCTTTACCTGGGTAGCAATGGGCTAGAGCAGTAATATAAAAGTTATTTGGATTATAAAAGATATCATCATTAACTTTATACCACTCATATTTTAATTTTTTTCCACTTTGATCAGTAAAAGGCTTTAATGTTTTATGAACAGTAGCAGAAGGCGCTTGACTGATTTGAACAATTTTAGAATAAAGATTTCCTAAAATAATTGGATGGGGCTCAAATCCAAATTTGTTTTTACAAATTTCACATCTTTTTAATTCCATTATTAATTTTTCAAATTCTTTTTCCATTATTTATTCTGTACTCCTTAATATATTATATCATAATCACTATATACCTAAATAAGATGAATTTCATACTAAGTTGCTTTTTTTATGTAAAAAACTAGCTAAGCTAGTTTTTAAAATTCTTCAAATGTTCTACAATTTGGGTTAAATTCATACCATGAGAAGCCTTAACTAATATGGTATCACCAATATCAATTATCTTATCTATTTGTTTTAACATATCTTCATTATTATCATAGTGATAACTTTCAATACCGTTATCGTATGCAACACTATAAGTATGATATGCATTCTCTCCAACAGTAATTAAAACATCTATTTTATTATTGATAACACTTTTACCAATTTCTTTATGAATATCTTCGGCATAATTGTCTAGTTCTAATATATCTCCAAAAACAAATACTTTTCTTCCGTTAACTTTCCCTAACATATCTAAAGCATTATTAACTGAATCAAGACTAGCATTATATGTATCATCAATAATACAATAATCTTTATGTTCTATTAATTCTAATCTATGAGGAGTTAATTTAAAATTCTTTAATGCTTTAATTATCTTATCACTACTAATGCCTAACTTTTTACCAACGGCATATGCAAATAATGCATTATAAACAAAAGCCTTGCTACCAACAGGTAATGAAACATATTCTTCTCCAATATAAAAGTTTGATGAGAAGACATTATCTTCAATATTCGTAGCCATATAATCACTTTTATTATCTATACCAATAGTAATTAAATTATCATAATTAACATTCTTAAGCAAATCATTATCATTGTTAATAATTAAAGTACCATTAGTCATTCCATCAGTAATTTCCATTTTAGCTTTTAAAATATTTTCTCTACTTCCCAAATTACCTATGTGAGCTGTTCCAATATTTGTAATAATAGCCATTGTTGGTTTAGCAATATTAGATAATACATGAATCTCACCCATATGATTCATACCCATTTCAACAATTAATGCTTCATGATCTTTAAGTCCTAATATTGTAAGTGGTACCCCAATATGATTATTCATATTTCCTTTAGTACATAATGTCTTATATTGGCTATTAACAACCGTATATACGATATCTTTTACTGATGTTTTTCCAACACTTCCGGTTACGGCAATTACCGGTATATCATATAAACTTCTTTTATATCTTGCTAATTTTTGAATAGCCTCAATGGAATCGTCTACTAAAATAATAGCTGTATCACCATAATCGCCATCTAAAACATTCTCATCATCTATTATACAAGCAAGAGCTTCTTTTTTAACTGCATCTTTATAAAAAACATTTCCATTAAATGTTTCACCTTTAATACCAACGTAGATATCTCCTTTTTCAAGAGTTCTAGTATCTTTAGTAAAATTATGACATTCTAATTCTTCATTTCCACTAATTAATTTACCATTACATATATTTACAATATCTTTTATATAAATCATCATAACACCTCTAATCATATTATATCATATTCTAGTAAAATAAAAAAACTAGTATTACTAGTATTAATTATATTTTGAATGATTAGACATAACGCATAACATATTAATAACAAAGTCTAATTCAGAATTTGATAAATAATTACAATACTGACTAATCTTCTTTATTTTCTTTAACCTAATTTCTTCTCCCTCTTTACCATCTAAATTAATTCCAAGCAAAGAATCTATACTCACATTAAACTCTTCAGCTAATCTTGCTAATACTTCAGCTGTTGGTAATGATTTATTTGTTTCAATTCGTGATAAGTAATTTCTATTTACTTGAAGTATCTTTGCCATCTCTTCTTGACTTATATTGTAGTTATATCTAATATTTTTAATTTTATTTCCCAAATCCATATATACCTCCACTTACAAAACAATTATAATAAAATCGTATATAATATTCCCCTCATTACCAAAATATTACCACAATTGGTAAAAATATTACCAAATATTACCAAAAAAAATTTAAAATAATAAAACTAAAATCATTGAAAATTATTTATATTTGTAATATACTTAAGTTATATATATAAATATAACTAACAAAAATAGACATTGAAAGAGGATTATATATGAGAAGTAGTAGATTATTAAAATATTTTGAAGAATATATTAAGAAAATAGACATGAATAATGCATGGGCTAAAGCTAAATATTTTCATTCATTAAAATCAATGGATACAGCTAGAAATCTTGCTAATGATTTAAATATTTTTTCTGAAGAAGAAATTGTTGTTATTGAGCTAATTGCTTTATTTCATGATATTGGAAATTTTAACGAGAAAGATTATAATCTTTTAGACAACAATGAAGAAGATATGACAATGAAATCTATTAATATTTTGTTTGATGAAGGGTTGATTCGAAAAATAACTGAAGATACTAAATATGACAATTTAATTAAATTAGCTATATTCTGTCACAACAAAGATGGCTTACCAAAAAATATTGATGAAAAAACAATATGTATTTGTAATATTATGAAAGATGTTTATCGTCTCGAAGAATTACGTATGGTTATTAATTATCCTTATATTGATAATCGTATAAATGATTATCCAACTAGTTTAGTCTATGATGACTTTAAACAATTTAAAGAAGTTAATGCTAAAATATCTGATAATAATGCTGATAATATTTTAATTGTATTATCAAAATTATTTGGTATAAATTATAAAGCTAGTTATTCTTTAGTGGGGGAAAAAGAATATATTGAAAAGATAATAGATTCTCTTGTTTTTGGAGATAAAAAAATTGAGAAATTTTTTAAACAAATTGAACTTGTCCTAAAAAGTTATTTAAATAAACAAATTAGTTAATCTTGCAAAATAAAAAAATTATGTTATAATACATACTAATTTAAAAACGAGGACCAAGAGGAGTAGAATAATTTATATTTAAAGAGAGTTAGTGTCTGGTGAAAACTAATAATATAATTATTTGAAGGTAGCTTGTGAGTTGAATATCTGAAGCAAAGTAAGATATGCCGTTAGCCAACGTTATTGGTAATGAGTGATAGACTAGTCTATAAGAAAGGTGGTACCACGTATTTATGCGCCCTTTTATTATAGACTTTTTCTTTTTTAGAAAGGGTGAAATTATGAATGCCTTTGATGAATACACAAATAAATTTGATATGAACGATAATAAACTATCATATAAGTATTATCATAGCTATCGGGTTATGAATAATATGATAGTTCTCGCTAAAAATCTGAATTTATCATATTGTGATATTAAGTTAGCCAAATGTATTGGATTGTTGCATGATATAGGCAGATTTGAACAATATAAAAGATACCATAGTTTTAATGATAAACTTTTAGATCATGGCGATTATGGTAGTAAAATTATAAAAGAAAAAAATATCTTAACTAAATTTGATATTAAAGAAAAAGATTATGAAATTGTTTATAAAACAATAAGAAATCATAATAAATATGAAATAGAACCTAATTTAACCAAAAGAGAATTGCTTTTTGCTAAAATGATAAGAGATGCCGATAAAATAGATATTTTATATGCCCTTAATAATTCAGAAATAAAAAGTATTATTTATGAAGATGATAGTGATATTAGAGACGAAATAAAACAGCAATTTTTTAACCATACGTTAGTAAAGAGAGATAACAAAATAACTACCAATGAAAATATCGTCGTAATATTCTCTTTCGTATATGATTTAAATTTTAATTTAAGCTTAGACTTAATAAAATATAAACAATACTATGAGAAAATATATGAAAGATTAATAGATAAAGATAAATTTAAAATATATATAGATTATGTGAAACAATATATTGATGAAAGGATTGATTAAGATGTTAGATAAAAAATATAATCATGAAATAGTTGAAAAAGATAAATATGAAAAATGGTTAGCTAAAGATTATTTTAAATGCGTAGAAGATTCTGATAATAAACCTTATTGTATTGTATTACCACCACCTAATGTAACGGGAGTACTTCATTTAGGACATGCTTGGGATGTAACTTTACAAGATATTATTATTAGGTATAAAAAAATGGAAGGGTATGATACCTTCTGGTTACCAGGAATGGATCATGCAGCTATAGCAACTGAAGCTAAGGTTGTCAAAAGATTAAAAGATAAAGGCATTGATAAATATTCATATGGGAGAGATAAATTTCTTGAAGCATGTTGGGATTGGACTCATGAACATGGTGATATAATAAGAAAACAATGGGCAAAACTTGGTATTGCTCTGGATTACTCTAAAGAAAGATTTACTTTAGATGAGGGGATGTCTAAAGCTGTTAGAAAAGTATTTGTTGATTATTATAATGAAGGTTTAATATATCGTGGTGAAAAAATCATTAACTGGGATCCAGTTGCTAAAACTGCCTTATCGAATGAAGAAGTAGTTTATTCCGAAGAAAAAAGTGCTTTTTATCATATAAAATATATGTTAGAAAATTCAGACAAGTATATTGATGTTGCTACTACTAGACCTGAAACTCTTTTTGGTGATACTGCTGTTGCCGTTAATGAGTTAGATGATAGGTATAAAGAGTTTGTTGGTAAGAATGTTATTTTACCATTACTTAATAAACCTATTCCCGTTATTACAGATGAACATGCAGATATGACTAAAGGTACTGGAGCAGTAAAAATAACACCAGCTCATGATCCAAACGACTTCGAGGTTGGAAATAGACATAACTTAGAACGTGTTGTTATTATGAATGATGATGCCACCATGAATGAATTAACTGGTAAATATCAAGGTATGACTAGAGAAGAGTGCCGCGAAGCCGTAATTAAAGATCTCGAAGGACTTGGCTTATTAATTAAAATTGAGCCAATTGTTCATGAAGTAGGTCACTCCGAGAGAACTGGGGTCATGGTTGAACCGATGATTAAAAAGCAATGGTTTGTAAAAATGAGACCATTGGCAGATAAGGTATTAGCAACTCAAAAAATAAAAGAAGAAAAAGTCAATTTTGTTCCTGCTAGATATGAGAAAACGATGAATCACTGGATGGAAATAACGTATGATTGGTGTATTTCAAGACAATTATGGTGGGGACATCGTATTCCCGCTTGGTATAAAGATGATGAGGTATATGTCGGTATGGAAGCTCCAAACGAAGCTGGATGGGTTCAAGATAATGACGTTCTTGATACTTGGTTTTCAAGTGCCTTATGGCCATTTGCAACCCTTGGTTGGCCAGATAATAACAAATTGTTATCTAAATACTATCCAAACCAATGTTTAGTAACTGGATATGATATTATTCCGTTCTGGGTAAATCGTATGACTTTCCAAGGTGAAAAACTACTAGGTAAAAGACCTTTTGAAGATTGTTTAATTCATGGGCTAATTCGTGATAAACAAGGAAGAAAATTTTCAAAATCATTAGGTAATGGTATTGATCCTTTCGATATGGTAAAAGATTATGGAGCTGATGCTCTAAGATATTATCTTGCTACCGATGTAGCCCCAGGAACTGATATGCGCTTTGATGAAGAAAAAATAAAAGCTACATGGAATTATATAAATAAAATATGGAATGCCTCAAGATTTGTTTTATCAAATATTGAAGATTTAAAAGAAATAAAACTAGATAATTTAAAACCAGAAGATAAATGGATCTTAACTAAATTTGAAAAAACACTTCATGAAACAAAAAGATTTATGGATAAATATGAATTTAATAATGCTGGTGCTAGTATTTATAATTTTACTTGGAATTATTTCTGCGATTACTATATTGAAATGGCTAAGTATACAATCGGTGAACATAGTACTAAATCCACTTTATGTTATGTTTTAACTGGTATATTAAAATTATTACAACCATTTATGCCATATGTTACTGATGAAATTTATAATATGTTACCAGTAAAAGAAACTGAAGATATCATGATTGCCTCATACCCTAAATATGATAAAAAATTAATTTTTGATTCAGAGGAAAAAGCCGTTGATGATTCCGTTGAATTTATTAAATCATTTAGAAACATTAAAGCAGAAAATAATATAACTAAAGAAATGAAAGTAATGTTTGATACCGAAGATGACAACGATCTAATTATTAAAATGCTAAAACTAAATGATAATCTTGTCAAAGAACCTTTAGGTATCAAAGCCTATAAAGTCTTTTCTAATCGAGTAAAAGCTACTATTTTCTTTGAAAAAGTGGAAACTGAAGCTGACAAATTAGCCAAAGAAGCTCAAATCAAAGTACTAACTGAATCTATTTCAAGAAGAGAAAAATTATTATCAAATGATAATTATGTAAATAAAGCTCCTGCTAAGATTGTTGAGTTAGATCGCCAAAAGTTAGCTGAAGAAAAGCAAAAATTAGCTGAATTACTAAAATAAAGGGATACATAAGTATCTCTTTTTCGTTAATAATAATTATGGTGATTATATGACAGAAACTACCAATGTCATTTTTAGAACAATTTTAGTTCTAATTATCTTATTCTTTTTATTTAAAATAATGGGCAAAAAACAAGTATCCCAAATGAGTATGTTTGATTATATTACCGGTATTACAATTGGTTCTATTGTTGCCGATATTTCGCTTGATATCGAAAAAAATCTAAAAGCCGGAATAATTTGTTTACTAATATATTGTTTTACTGACTTGTTTTTATCATACCTATCATTAAAAAGTATTAAACTAAGAAATTTCTTTAATAGTAAAGAAGTTATCTTAATTGAAAATGGTAAAATTAATAGAAAAAATATGTCAAAGAATCAAATAACTATTAATATCTTAGAAACTGAAGCTAGAGTAAATGGTTTTTTTAATTTAGATGATATAAACAATGCTATCTTAGAACCTAATGGTAAAATTAGCTTTGAACCCAAAGAAAATAACAAACCTATTACTAAAAAAGATATGAACATTAAAACCAATAATAATCCTATCGTATATAATATTATTATCGATGGTGAAATAGTTGATGAAAATCTTAGACATGTTAATAAGGATAGAAAATGGTTAAATCATGAATTAAAAGTTTTAGGTAAAAGAAAAGAAGAAATTCTTCTCCTTACACTCGACTCAAATGAAAAAATAAATATATATCCAAAACATTAAAAGAGCTATATCATTATAGCCCTTTTACTTATTATTGTTGAAATCGTCCTTTGTTATGTACATATATACCAAGTCGTAATATTTTCCTTCGACATAATGACTCTTTGGCCAAGTACCAAATAATTTAAAGCCACATTTTTCATATGCTCTAAGGGCTCTCTTGTTAAAACTAATAGCCTTTAGCATAATATTATTTAAATTAAGCTGATTAAAACCAAAATCAAGCAATAATTTAATTGCCTCACTACCATATCCATGAGATAGATGATCATCATCTCCGATGAATATTCCTAATTCAGCTGTTCTATGAACATAATCAACATCCATTAATCCGATGCTTCCAATAAGTTCATCAGTCTTTGCATCGACAATCGCAAAATTATAGCTATTGCTGTCATTTTTTGCTAAGTATTCTTTTTCACCTTCAACAGTAATCACTTTAGTATTCTGATCAAGAAATTTAGCAATATCAAAAGTATTTAACCAGGCAACATATTTTTCTGCATCATCGACACTTCTTGGTGACAAATATACTTTTTCTCCAACAATTTTCTTAAAATGCATAAATCATCTCCTCCTTTCTATGATTACATATTAAAAAAGACACGTAATCACCTTATAGTTAGTGACTCCGTATCTTACGTGTAGGCATTGCCCTATATAGCTAGGTATTAAACCATATATATACTCACAACTTGATACAATTATAACACTTAAATTTTAGTTGTCAAGATTAAATCTTAAAGAATTTATACCCATTTCATAATAATTTTGCTTATAAATATTTCTTTTCTTGTAATTGTATATATACATATAACCATTCTTATCTTTCACTCTAAATTTATTTCCAAACATATCCCTTAAATAAAGATTATCTCTTTGATAATATCTATTCAAACTAAATTTAGATATCATTACTTCCTCATATCCTGATACAATTAACTCTAGGTTAGGATGCTTGTCATATCTTTTATGATAATTATCTATTAATTCTTTAATTTGATTATCTGTTAATTCATATGATAAAGTTATTCTCTTAACGCCAAGTGAATGTAAAAAAGCAACGGTATAAGAATTAACTACATTTAAAGAAAAGTCAGTACAACAATTATTATATTTATTTAATCCTCCAACTTCACCAATCATTACGCTATTTAAATCATTTGGATACTCCATTATTACTCTTGGTAATTTTAAAACACAATTATCAATTTTTTCTTCCGTATAAATAACATCATAATGTTTATCAAGTTTATTTAATGATTCTTTATTTTCGATAAAGCAAGTAAGTAATCTTTCCTTTTCAAAATTAGAAACATTAATTAAATATTTTTTCTTTACGAAATCAATCTTATATAATCTTTTATCATTTAATTCTTGAATAGCTTGTCGCCTAAGTTCATTTATTTCTTTAAGTGGAATAAAAATATTATCATCAATATCTATATCCAACTTCTCATACTTGTATACCGTATCTCCAAGTTTGCTAAGTTTACTTATAATATCATCTTTACTAGTCGGATTATTTACAGCCTTATTAACAATATTTCCCTTTACACAAACTATGTTAACACCATCACTAATAATTAATTCACACTTTTCACCAAGTTTTGCCACATATTTTCCCTTTATTAATACCTTACGTAAATTATTTTCAATTATATTGTCAATACGTTCTGTAAGTTTACTATCTGATGTAATTACCACCATATCATTAACTTTAACTGGCGCATTTACTTTAATTTTTATAACATCACCAGATTTAGCATTTTTTACTAATTTATTATTTACGTAAAAATCATTAACCGTAATTCCTACATCACCATTATTAGATATTACTCTAAGTCCCGATCCAATAACAACATTGTCGTTAAGTTTAATCATAGCAATGCCATTTTTATAACCAATAACTTTGCCAACATTTACCCCCATATGATTTGGTCTGTAATCATTTATTATGTCATTATTATCTGTATTGTTTAAGAAACCTTTTGTATAATTTCTATTAAAAATTTTTTTAAGTTCTAACATATCATTATCATCAATAATTACTTTACCATTTTTGTAATAACTATCAATTGCCTTACGATAGATGCTTACAACTTTATAGACATATTCTTTAGATTTCATTCTTCCTTCAATTTTCAGACTACTAACACCAGCATCTATTAATTCACCAACATATTCTAAACTATTTAAATCTTTTGTACTAAGCGGATAATTATTTTTATTTAATTTTTGATTATTATTATCAATAACATCGTATTTAAGGCGACATGATCCAGCACAAGTACCACGATTACCGCTTCTACCACCAATTAAACTACTCATTAAACATTGTCCAGAATAACTAATACATAATGCTCCATGAACAAACACTTCTATTTCAGCCCTACAATTGTTAACAATATTTTTTATATCATCAATACTTGTTTCCCTAGCTAAGACAATACGTTTCATTCCAAGACGCTCCATTAATTTAACCCCATCTAAGTTGTGAATATGCATTTGAGTTGAAGCGTGTAATTCCAAATTAGGAAAAGTTTTTCTAAGTAAATCAAACATTCCTAAATCTTGAATTAAAACTGCATCGACATTATTTTTGTGTATAAATTCAATATATTGTAAAAATTCATCAACTTCATTATCATATATAAGAGTATTTACCGTTATATATACTTTTACCCCATATAAATGAGCATATTTAATGGCTTCGACAATTTCTTCATTATTAAAATTCTTAGAAAATGCTCTAGCCCCAAAGTGATCTCCACCAATATATACCGCATCACATCCGCCTTGAATAGCTGCTTTTAACGCTTCAATATTACCAGCAGGAGCTAATAATTCTATTTTTTTCATCATAATCACCAAATTTCTAAGATATTTTAACATAATAAGTAAAAAAAAGAAATATATTTAAGTATGAATAAATATAAATGTTTAATATTATTATCAATGTTTTTAATAATTTTTTCTATATCAAAATCTTATGCCATCATTAACAATTATACCTTGCTTGGTAAGACAATATATATAGATCCAGGACATGGAGGCATCGATAGCGGCACAACCTACAAAAAAATATATGAAAAAGATATAAATCTTTTGTTATCAAAAAAGCTAGAAAAAGAATTAACTGCCTTAGGCGCAAAAGTTTATTTAACTAGAGAAACAGACAAAGACTTAGCTTTGACAACAAATGGCCGAAAAAGAAGCGATTTAATTAATAGAGCCTATTTAATAAATAAAACCAAACCTGATATGTATATATCAATTCATCTTAATTATTTATCAGATATAAGATATAAAGGTTTACAAATATTTTATAATAATAAAAATAAAGAAAATAAACAAATAGCTGAATCATTAACGGAATATATGAGAGAAAAAACATCTAATGTAAGAGAACCCAAATATAACAATACATACTATATGTATCGTAATATCACATCACCTGGTGTTCTTATTGAAGTTGGCTTTCTATCTAACCCAGATGATAGATATCGTTTAACACATGAGGATTATCAAAATAAACTAATATCAAATTTAACTTATACTATTGAAAAGTATTTTAAAGAAAAAAGATAAAAAGTCTTTTTTTTTATCATTAATTATGTTATACTCAAAATGATATAATAAATAATTAAAATAAAGATAAATAAAGCAATAATTAATAGTTAATAAATTAAAAGGAGAATAGGGGAAATGAATGTAATTGTAGCAAATAAAAATCAAAACTTATTAAGTAGCTTAGATGTCGATGTTATAAAATCGCTTAATGGAGAATTTACTGTTGATGAAATAATTAGTACATTCTCAAATTTCTTTTTTAATCGCATGTTTTTAGATATAACAGCGATAAAGAATTATCTGGATATTTCTAATATTCAAAAATTATCAATGAATATAGAAATGGACAAGGTTATTTTGTTACTGGACAATAATTTAATGAGAGATAATAGTTATCTATCAAAACTTATAAGTATGGGAATTTATAATTTTGCCAACAATAAAGAATCATTAATGTATTTATATAATCATCCAAATAGTTATAAAGATGTTGCCCATATTCACCAATTGAATAGCAATATAATATCTAATGAAAAAAAAGATGAAACAAAAAGAAACAAATTTTTTGGCAGTGAGAGTAGCTCACAAGAAAATATTATCAGAACAGCTAAAGTAATTGGATTTAAAAATGCTACAGCTGGAGCAGGAGCGACAACATTAATATATATGTTAAAGAAATTGTTATCAGAAAAAGATTACGTGGTAGCTATTGAAGTAAATAAAAATGATTTTGGATTTTTCAATGAAAAAGATATGTATTCAGTTAACCAAAGTAATCTTTTAGCAGCCATAAATAAATTTGGATCAGCTAACATGATTTTGGTAGATTTAAATAATGATAATGGTGAAATATGCGATGAAATTATTTATTTAATGGAGCCAAGCATAATAAAACTTAATAAAATGATGCTCGTTAACAAGGATATTTTTGATAAATTGTCTGGAAAGAAAATAGTTTTAAATAAAAGTTTGCTATCAGAAAAAGAAATAAACGATTTTGAATTTGAATCTAATTCATCGGTAACTTTTAATATTCCACCATTGAATGATCGAGTAGATAATAAAGAAATATTAGAAAATTTAATAAAAAATATAAATGAATAAAGTAAATAAAATTACTTTTTTCTTTTTTTATGATAAAATACATAAAAAGGAGAAATTATGATAAAAATAATATGCATTGGTAAATTAAAAGAAAAATATTTAAAAGAAGCCATTGATGATTACCTAAAAAGAATATCTAAATATCATAAAATAGAAACAATTGAATTGCCTGATAGCAATATTGTCGATGAAGGAGAAAATATTTTAAAATATATTAATCAGAAAGATTACATAATTTCAATGTGTATTGAAGGAAATGAATTATCATCGATAGAGTTGTCTGACAAGATCGATAAAACTTTTATAACTAATCCATGTATAACCTTTATTATTGGCGGATCGGATGGCATAAGAGAGGATATTAAAGAAAAATCTAATTACAAATTATCTTTTTCTAAATTGACTTATCCTCATGGATTATTTAGACTAATTTTATTAGAACAAATATATCGTAGTTTTAAAATATTAAATAATGAAGCATATCATAAGTAGGTGAAAAATGAAAATAGGGAATTTAAGATTAGATGGTCAAGTAATATTAGCTCCAATGGCTGGAGTATGCAATAGTGCATACAGAAAAATTTGTAAAGAAATGGGGGCCGCCCTTGTTTGTGCCGAAATGGTTTCTGATAAAGGTATGATTTATAATAGTAAAAAAACAAAAGAAATGCTTTATTTTGAGGAAAGTGAAAGACCAATATCACAACAGATATTTGGAAACAGCAAAGAAACATTTGTTGAGGCTGCTAAAATGGTTTATGAGATTATGAAGCCTGATATAATTGATATTAATATGGGATGCCCTGTACCCAAAGTTGCAATACGTTCTCAAGCCGGATCAGCACTTTTAAAAAATCCAGAATTAATATATGATATAGTTTCTTCAGTAGTTAAAGCTGTACCAGTACCAGTAACTGTAAAAATACGTAGCGGTTGGGATTCGAATTCCATAAATGCCATTGAAGTTGCCAAAATTGTTGAATTAGCGGGTGCCAGTGCTATTACTGTACACCCACGAACAAGAAGCCAGTTATACAGCGGGAAAGCTGATTTAAATATAATAAAACAAGTAAAAGAAAATGTCTCTATTCCTGTGATAGGCAATGGGGATATTGTCGATATAGAAACAGCCAAGCATATGCTAGAATATACCAAATGTGATGCCATTATGATTGGCCGTGGCGTTCTAGGTAATCCTTGGCTAATTAAAGAAATAGATACTTATCTTAAAACAGGTATTATTATTAATAAACCTTCATATGAGGAAAGAATAAATATGTGCTACCATCATCTAGATTATTTATTAAAAATAAAAAATGAAACAGTAGCAATTCTGGAGATGCGTAGTCACATCGCCTGGTATATAAGAGGTATGCCATATCATAAAGAGATAAAAAATCTTATCTTTAAGGCCAAAACCAAAGAAGAAATTACAGAAATACTTGATAATTATCGAAAAAAATTATATAATTAATAAGTCAGGTTATATTGTAGATATAGTAATTTGAAAGGATGATTTAATTGAAAGCATCATTTTGGTATAGATTACTCGCCTATATTATTGATATTATCATAGTTGGTTTAACAGTATCGGTTATATGCACTGCCTTACCAAAGAAAAGTTCTTTATCTAATATGGAATTAAATACATTAGAAAATCAATTAATAAAAGGCGAAATAACTGCTGAGAAATATATTGAAGAGTATAAAGTAATTCTATATAACAACAATAAAGATAGTATTATTGAAACAACAATTGGTCTATTGTTAACAGTTGGCTATTTTATAGTATTTCAATATATGAATAAAGGACAAACCATTGGAAAGAGATTGCTTAAAATTAGAGTAGTTGATAATGATACTGGCAAGCCGCCTACGATAACAAAAGGATTTATTCGAACTATAATAGTATTTAACATAATATCAAGTTTTGTAAGCTCAATATTAATTAACTATCTGAGTAAATCAACATATATTTCAAGTTATATAATAATAACAGAAATAGAATATTTATTAGTTACAATTAGTATTTTATTTATAATTTTTAGAAAAGATGGCCGCGGTATACACGATTTAATATCGAATACCAAGGTAATAGAAGAGAGGTAATAACATGCGCGATTTTACAGATCAAGAATTAATTAGAAGAGAAAAAGCAGACAAACTAAGAGAAGCAGGAATGGATCCATTTGGACACCGCTTTGACAGAACCGCTTGGAGTAAAGAAATAAAAGATAAATATGAGAATGTGGAACATGATGCTTTTGAAAACATTAGTGATGAATTTACTGTTGCCGGAAGAATTATGTTTATTCGTAAAATGGGTAAAGCTTCATTTTTCACGATTCAAGATAAAATGGGCAAAATTCAAATATATATTTCTATTAACGATGTTGGTGAGGAAATGTATGAATTATTCAAAACAGCTGACATTGGCGATATAGTAGGCGTCCGCGGACGTGTAATGAAAACCAGAACTGGTGAAGTAACTTTAAAATGCTTAGAGTATACTCATTTAGTAAAATCATTAAAGCCACTACCAGAGAAGTTTCATGGATTAACTGATATTGAAGAGAGATATCGCCGTCGTTATGTTGATTTAATTATGAATGAAGAATCAAAAAAAATTGCTTTTACAAGGCCAAAGATAATTCGTTCAATCCAAAAATTTATGGATAATCGTGGTTTTACTGAAGTTGAAACGCCAGTTTTATCAACATTACTAACTGGAGCTGCTGCAAGACCATTTGAAACACATCATAATGCTCAAGATTTAGATATGTATTTACGCATTGCATTAGAACTACCACTAAAAAGATTGCTTGTTGGTGGTATGGAAGCTGTATATGAAATTGGCAGAGTATTTAGAAACGAAGGAATGGATCCAAGACACAATCCAGAATTTACAATGATGGAAGCATATCTTGCATATTCTGATCTTGAAGGCATGATGGAAATGACTGAAAGTATGTTTAAAACAATTGCTAAAGAAGTATTTGGTAAATATACATTTAATTGGTATGGTAATGAAATAGATTTATCAAAGCCATTTAAAAGAATTAGTATGGTTGATAGTATTAAAGAAAAAACAGGCATAGACTTTAAAAAAATATCATCCGTTGATGAAGCATTATCATTAGCTAAAGAACATGATATAACTGTTGAAAAGCACCAAGAAAATATCGGCCATATAATTAACTTGTTCTTTGAAAAATATGTAGAGGAAACTCTAATTCAACCAACATTTTTATATGGACACCCAGTAGAGATTTCTCCATTAACTAAAAGGAATCCAGAAGATCCCCGATTTGTTGATCGTTTTGAATTGTTTATTGGCGGAAAAGAATTTTGTAACGCTTATACTGAATTAAATGATCCAATTGATCAATTAGAAAGATTTGAGGAACAATTGAAAGAAAAAGAATTAGGAAATGATGAAGCCAATGACATTGATATGGACTTTATTGAAGCCCTAGAATATGGTATGCCACCAGCTGGTGGAATTGGCTATGGAATAGACAGAATGTGTATGTTATTTACGGAGGTAGATTCAATAAGAGATGTAATTTTATTCCCGTTAATGAAAAAAAAGTAATAATAAAAAAGATGAAAAGTCAAGACTTGTGATACTAAAAATATAGGAGGAGAAAAATGAAAAAAATTAAAGAATTTATTGAAAAACACAAAACAATAGTATTATGCTGTACTCTTCTAATCCTAATAGCTGTATCAGTATTATTGTTTGGATGGATTGGTTTATGGTATGATGCCATAATTGGTTTAATTGTAGGAATTATTCTTACAGGCTTTAAAAAATTTGGCTTATTAAAAATATTAAGTATAATGACACTTATAATTATGCTTGTTACTAATATTTTACCTGGTAGACAAGAAATAGTTGATCGAATTGGTATAGCCGATATTCTAGTAAACTATTTTAGTATTGTATTACAAAACTTTAGTTATATTGTATTGTTTATACTTATAGTAGGTGGATTTTATGGAGTTCTAAATAAGACACCGAATTATAAAAAACTATTAGACAACATTGTTGCTAAAGTTAAGCCATTAGGTAAAAAGTTTATATTTATAACAATTATTTTATTTGCTGTTATTGCGTCAATGACAAGCATAACAATTCCGCTATTTGTATTTATTCCTTTTGTGGTAGCCATTATTTTATCATTAGGATATGATAAATTAGTAGCATTTACAACTACAATAGTTAGCATTATAGTTGGTTATATTGGTGGTGTATTTGTTAATTTTATAAACCCAAATACAGGAATTGCTACTACATATGAAACGTTTATTGGTATTGAAACAAAATTTACCAATACATTTCCAAAATTATTATTACTTTTTGCAGGAATCGCTCTATTAATCTTCTTTGTAGATAAACATATAAAAAACGTTGAAGCAAAGAAAGTTAAATATGAATTAAGCGATAATTCAGAATTATTAATTGCTGAAGTCAAAGGAAAATATAAAGATTTAAAAACATGGCCATTAATTGTTATTTTATCACTTATATTTATTATTTTAGTAATTGGATTAATTCCATGGAATGCATTGTTTGGAATAACTGTGTTTTCAGATTTCCATACATGGTTAACAGAACTATCAATAAAAGACTTTGCAATTATACCAAATATAATATCATCTAATTTGCCTGCTTTAGGTGAATGGACTGCAAGAGGAAACCCAATGGCAATATATGTATACATTTCTATGCTACTAATATTCGCTACATTAATTATTGCCCTAGTTAGTAGAACAAAAATTAATGATACTATGGAGAATTTCCTTGAAGGTGTAAAAAAATCATTACCTGCAGCTGCCTTAATTACCATTGCTTATACTGTATTAGTATGTGCATACAATAACGGTTTTCTAGAAGTTATTATATCTAATTATGGTAAATTTAATTATGGAGTATCTTCATTATTAGTATTCTTAGGATGCCTACTAAATGTTGATACAACTTGGATAATGGCTGGTGCTATATCACCAATAGCAAGTCTCATTACTGATGAATCAATTTATACATCAGTAGCTATATTATTTCAAGGATTATATGGTTTATTTATGTTAGTAGGTCCAACAAGCTTATTCTTAATTATTGGATTATCTTACTTTGATATTCCATATACAACATGGATAAAATATATCTGGAGATTTATCCTATATCTAATAATACTAATAGCTTTAGTAACGATATTAGTAATATTAATGTAAAATTAAAACACCTTATGGTGTTTTTTTTCTCTCTTGTATCTTATAAGTAAAATTAAGTAAAGTTTTAACAGGTAAAAATCTAGTAAAAAATATCCCCATTTTAATGCTAAATCCAGGTATTATTAATAATTTCCTCTTAAACATTTTATTGATGGCATACCTAGCAACATATCTAGCATCTAACTGTTCTAAATTAAATTTAACTTTTGCCCTATTATTAAAATTGGTATCCACAGGGCCAGGACAAAGAACTGATATTGATTTATTACTATTATTTCTTCGAAGTTCTTCATAAAGAGCAAAACTATAATTACATACATAACTTTTTGTTGCATAGTACGCAGCCATAAGCGGACCACCTTTCATTAGCCCGGCTGAACTACCAACATTTAAAATATATTTAACATTTTTATTATTTATAAACATTTTTGTTAAAATATGAACACATTTAATATTTAAATCTATCATATTTAATTCTATATCTAAATCACTATTATCATAATCTCCAAACAATCCAAATCCTGCGTTATTTATAACAATATCAATTTTCTCATTTTTTATTTCTTCATACAATTTAAAACAATTATTATTATTAGATAAATCATATTCCATTATTTTAACATTAGTTTTTATTATGCTTTTTAATTCTAACAATTTATCTTTACTTCTAGCAACAACTATTAAATCGTATCCTATTTCTCCTAAATATATTGCCATTTCTTTTCCAATTCCAGAACTAGCACCTGTAATTAATGCTTTCAACTTATTCACCTCTATTATTATTATACACCAAGAATATAATAAAACTCCATCATTTGATGGAGTGAATATTTATTTTGTTCCGTAAATTCTATCACCAGCATCCCCATACCAGCTCTAAGTATTGGTACAAAAGCAAATTTATCTTGATTTAATTTCTTAGTTTTATACTTTGTAACAGGTGTTTCTATTTCAGTATCATCAAGTTCTGCTTTTGACATTGCTTCATAACATAAAAACATAGCAATCTCTTTAACTAACTCCCTAAATTTCTTAGTACTAGTATTCTTATCTCTCAATATAGATAATTTATGAGTAATTAAAGAATTTTTTAATTCAATAACATTTTTCATATAATTACCTTATTCATTACCTTTTTCATTGGGAATTATAATATTTAAAATTATTCCTATGATTGATGCTAAACTCAATCCTGAAATTGTTACTGATAAATCGCCACTAACAATTGATATAGCTGCTCCACCTAAACCAAGTATAAACATAGATGAAGCAACAACCACATTTTTTGATAGCTCAAAATTTACTTGATTTTTAATTAAAACCTTTAAGCCATTAACCGCAATAAATCCATAAAGCAAAAGTGATACACCGCCTAATACTGCATTTGGAATAGTTGAAATTAATGCCGTAAACTTCCCTAAGAATCCAATTATAATAGCAATTACAGCCGCCATACCAATAACTTTTACCGAAGCTACTTTAGTCATTCCAACTACAGAAGTGTTTTCGCCATAAGTGGTATTAGCAGGTCCACCCAAAAGCCCTGCTGCAAATGTGGCAATACCATCACCTAACAAAGTTCTATCAAGGCCAGGATTCTTAATTAGATCTCTCCCAATAATATTACCTAAAGATGTATGATCACCAATATGTTCGCATAGTGTAACTAGAGCAACTGGTGCAATCGTAATAATTGCTATAAAACTTGGTTTATAATCTTTAAATGGAATAATAAATTTAGGTATCTCAAAGAACTTCGCATCCATGACGGGTTTAAAATCAATTAATCCCCAAATAACTGCTACAATATATCCTGCAATAATACCAATTAAGAATGGAATAACTTTCAAAAAACCTTTGGCCTTTGTCATAACAAAAGTAGTAACTAGAAATGCTACTAAAGCAACGATTAATGTTTTGTAGTCAACTGATACTCCAGATGATAGACCAATTTGTGATATTGCTGATGGAGCTAACCCCAAACCAATTATCATAATCATTGGCCCTATAACAACAGGGGGTAAAATTTTTTCTAGCCAGTTCTTACCTGCAAATTTAATGATAATAGCAATAATCACATATATTAAACCTGCTGCCATAATACCAGTCATTGCTCCAGATATTCCACCTTTAGCATAAGCAGCTGCTATAGGTGTAATAAATGCGAATGAACTTCCAAGATAAACTGGTGATTTCTTTCTGGTGCAAGCAATATATATAAGTGTTCCAATTCCTGAAGTTACCATAGCAACAGGAATAGTTAATACTGTTTCGCCTGCTGCAGCATTAACCAATATGGGAACCAATATTGTTGCCCCAAACATTGCAAACACATGTTGTAAAGCTAAAATTAATGATTTGCCAATAGGAGGCATTTCATCGACATCATATGTCATTTTTTTTGCTTTCATAAACAAAACTCCTTTCTATTCAGATGAATAATTATAATAAAAAAGAAGAGAAAAAATATTCGCTTCTTAAATACTATAATTAACAATTAAAAATAAAATAACAAAAATAAAATTGAAATCTAATAAATTAGAAATAACGATTTTGTTTTTGCATCTTATTTTCATTTTTTCACCTTCTATAAGAGATTAACATATTATTGACAAAAAATCAACAAATTTTTATAAATAAAAATATTTAGTTGTTAAAAACAAAAAAATATTATATAATACGAGCGAGGTGAAAGGTATGGAAAGATTACAAAAAGTAATAGCTAACTTAGGTTATACATCTCGTAGAAAGGCCGAAGAACTAATTATAAATGGTAAAGTAAAAGTTAATGGCGAAGTAATTACCGAATTAGGAACCAAAGTAAAATTAAATGATACTATTGAAGTGGAAAACACAATATTAGATAATAATAAAAATTATGAATATTATCTTTTAAATAAACCACGTGAAGTAATCTCCTCTGTATCTGATGAACATGGTCGAAAAACAGTTGTTGATTTAATTGACACTAATGAGAGAATATACCCAATCGGAAGATTAGATTATGACACTACTGGGGCCATTATCTTGACCAACGATGGAACTCTAGCCAATAAGTTGATGCATCCATCAAGCAAAGTAGAAAAAAAATATATTGCCAAAGTTTCAGGTTTAGTAACCGGCTATGAAATAAAACGACTACGAGATGGTATTATTATTGATGGCAAAAAAACTGCCAACGCTAAAGTGAATTTAAAAAAATATGACAAAAAAACCGACAAATCAATTGTTGAATTAATTATTCATGAAGGTAGAAATCATCAAGTAAGAAAAATGTTTGAAGTAATTGGCCATGATGTCTTAAAACTTAAAAGAGAAAAATATGCCAATCTAGATTTAACAAATTTAAAACCAGGAGAGTATCGAAAATTAACAAATAAAGAAATAGCTATTCTATATTCATTAATAAAAAAGTAGTATATTAATAATGAACTGAACCCCAAAAGTTGGACAGTTTATAAATAGTTTCTAATTAGAGGATTGTAACCTGTAATTTACGGGAGACAGTCCTTTTAATTTTACTTTATCTAATGTTTTATATTTATCTTCTTGATCATAAAACATTTCAGTTTTAAGTAGACCAAAAAAGTTTTCCATCATGCCATTATCCATACTATTTCCTTTTCTAGACATACTTTGATTTATTCCTTTATTCTTTAATCTTTGCTGATATGACTCATGTTGATATTGCCATCCTTGATCTGAATGAAAGATTAAACCTTCAAGATTATCGTTTTTATCAAATGCTTTATTTAACATATCATTTATTTGTTCTAGATTAGGAGATTTAGATGTATTATAAGAAATTACTTCGCCATTATAACCATCTAATATTGGTGATAAGTAACATTTCTCACCACGAAGATTAAATTCAGTAACATCAGTGTACCATTTTTGATTTGGCTTTTCGGCATTAAAATCCCTTTCAATTAGATTATTTGCAATTTTACCAATAGTTCCTTTATAAGATGAATATTTTCTTTTGTTTCTTTTTAATGGTTTTAGTCCTAATTTGACCATTAATCTATATACTTTTTTATGATTAACATTATAACCTTGATTTCTTAATTCTAAAGTTATTCTACGATAACCATATCTTTCTTTATTATTAATAAATATTTCTTTAATTTTATTAATAATTTCTTGGTTTTTGTTATCTTTATCTATTTTAGATAAAGTATAATAATATACTGATTTAGCTAAACCAGATACTTTTAGAAGAATCATTAATGGATATTTTAGCCGAAGTTCTTTAACAACATTTACTTTTTCTTCTGTTGTTGATTCTTCCTTGCTTGAACAACGGCTCTCAATTTTTTTGAGTATTCTAGCTCCGCTTTTAAATATAAATTTTCTTTTTTCGTTCAACTATATTATAACCCATATCTTTATATTTTTTAATCCAATTTTGTAACATTCCATAACTAAGTAAGCCCATATCAATAGCTACCATCCAAGCAGCCTCTCCATTTACTAAGACTCTATCAATTGCTTCTTGTTTTTCATATTTTGTATGAATTTTATTTTTACTAGTTCTTAATATTTCATATCCATGAACATCAATTAGGGATATCAAATACTGAATTGAACATGTCCTAATTTTATACTTTTGCGATAATGATTGCCAAGACATTCCATTTTTCCTATCATTATATATATTTATTCTATCTTCATATTTTAATTTACCCATATAAAAACCTCGTTTCTATTTTGTCCAAGAAACGGGGTTCATATCA
>CADAMI010000010.1 GCA_902788975.1 uncultured Erysipelotrichaceae bacterium
ATTATTTGTTATCTTGATTTTATCTTTTAATTTACTACCATCTACCGTATCAATTACTTCACAGTTCTTTTCAATATACTCGTCTCCAACATATAAAAATGTATTAATATCACCATATAGATGTATATACGTTGATCCAGGTTCTTTCTTAATAACTTCAACTGTTCTTTCCTTTACTATATCATTTAAACTATAAATGACTTGATATACTCCAACAACATTATTATCGATGTTATTAATAACACTTACTTTATTAGTTAAATCATTATTATTATCATCATAACCTCTATATCCAGGTTCTATATATTCTTCTCCTTGATAAATAGTTATCTTATTATCACCCATTAATTTAATATAATATAATGTATAGTTATCAACTATATCAACATTATTTCTTGACTTAATCCCTATAATAAGCATAATAATTCCTATAATAAAGATAATTCCAAATATTAGATAATATTTATATTTTTTTATAAACTCCATAAAGCCTCCGAATACCACTATCATATCTATTTTACCATATTATAAATAATTATGTGGATAATATTTTTAAAAACAATATATTTTACATTTTAAAATAAATAAAAACACCTAAATATAGATGTCTTTAATATTATCAATTGGAATATATTCATTATCAATTGTAATTAAATTATTATTATATAATCCAACTATTTTTCTTGTAATTGTTTCTCCACCAATAACTATATGAACCATTTTACTATAAATAAAATTATTAGCATTTAAAATATTATTTATTTTTTTCCTAATTTCATTACTATCAACTACTTCATTATAAATATCATTAGTTTTATTATCCTTATCGTAACTATTATATACTACTCTATTATTATGAAATTCTTTATTAATTCTGTTTTGATACATTTTAGGCTTTTCACTCATATATAAATCCTCCAATATATCATATGTTTTTTTTTCTTTTTTTAGTATAATTTCCTAATCTAATGTGTTAAAATATAAATGTAAGGATTTGATAATATGAAGCATATATCTAAATATAAAGTAGAACTAAGTGTAATTATCCCAATAATACTATTTTTTATTATTAGTATTATTTCGATATATTCAACTAAAAGATTACTATCAATCGAATATCAAAATCTTTGGATTAAACAAATAATTTGGTATATTATTGGCTTTATTCTTGCTTACTCTACTATGCATGTAGGTAACAAATTTTTATATAATAATGCTTATATATTATATATAATTGGTATTATTTTACTAGTATTAGTATTACCATTTGGTGTTACTGTCAATAATGCTACTTGTTGGTTTAAAATTCCATTTATAGGAACCATTCAGCCAAGTGAATTTATGAAAATATTTTTAATAATAACCTTATCAAGAACAATTAATGATTTTAATGATACATATAAAAATCCCGATGTAATTGATGAATTAAAATTTATCATTAAAATCTTAGTAATCGTATTTATTCCATCGATATTAACCTTTATAGAACCAGATACTGGTGCTGTAATTATGTATTTAATAATAACCTTTACTATGTTATTTATTGGTGGTTTAAGAAAAAGATGGTTTGTTTTAACTCTAGCTATTATCATTATATTCTTAGGTCTATTTTTAGGAATATATTACTTAAATCAAGATTTATTTATTGATATATTTGGAACATCTTTCTTTTATCGAATGGATCGTATAACAAATTGGTCGTCATCCGATGGTCTTCAATTAAAAAATTCGCTTATAGCTATTGGCTCATCTGGAACTACTGGTCATGGCATAAATAAGACTCCCATTTATTTTCCAGAAATGCAAACCGACTTTATCTTTGCCGTATTCGCATCAAATACAGGATTGATTGGTTCATTATCATTAATAATTACCATTATTTTCTTTGATTTAACATTGATAAGCTATGCCAGTAAAAGTTTAAACTATAATGATAAATATGCTATTAGTGGTATAATTGGCGTATTATTATTTCAACAAGTATATAATATTTCAATGACAATTGGCTTACTTCCAATAATGGGAATAACTCTCCCTTTTATCTCCTATGGAGGATCCTCTTTATTATCATATATGTTACTTCTAGGAATAATTTTTAACATATCTAATGATAATCTAAGATATACAAACTAAAAGAAGCTCAAAAGCTTCTTTAAATTTATTATTGAGATGTACATGTAATATCTCAGAATCCAACATTATTAGAAATCGTAGTCTTCTTTAAATATAATAATGTACCACTTTCATTAGATGAGTTATCAGAAACCATATCACTCATACTTTAACTACCATCATATACTTCTAAATAAGCATATTTACAATCATCAGCAGTATTACATCTTTCCATTACCATTACATAATCGCTATTTTTAAGTTCTATTGATGTTGATAAAAATTTAATATAATCTTTATATGTTTCATTAATATCACTTATATCATCTAACTCATTGCCAATTAAATTACTTTTATTGTTATATATGATATACACTTTGTCATTATCAAAATTAGTTATATCTGTTATTTTATTATTTCTAGTTTCATTAAGTACATTTGCAATTTCATGATTATCTATCAACATATCACGGTAATATGCCAGCCTATATAAAATAACTGAATCATAGTATCTAACTCTACTTTTATAACTACCATAAATTTGATTATAACTAACAAATAAACCTGCTAAAAATATCAATATTATAGCTGAAACCACCACTACCTCAGCCATCATAAACCCTTTTTTATTTAATTTCATATAACCTCCAATTAAGAACAACTATCCACATATTGAAAATCGTTACCATTCGTATAACTTACACCACCAGTAAATGGATTACCATCAGCATCAGTCATTTCCTTTTCAGATAAATTTAAAGAACTAACACTTATACAACCACTTTTACTAAGTGTATTTTTATGATCTTCATAATATAATTTGGCATAACTAACAATTACTTCTTTTTTCGTATCATTTTGTTTAACTTTATTTCTTTCAATAGCTGCGCTAATTGATGAAATAGCCATTGTGGTGATAACCAATAAAATTACTACTACTGCAAGTAATTCAATTAATGTAAATCCTTTTTTATTTAGTTTCATAATCTTTCCTCAATTTCTTAATTTTAACTGCTGTATCTGTTCTACCACTAATAAGTTCCCCAATCGAATGTCCATAATTAAGTTCACTTATAACATTAGCAATTTTATAAGAACAATCAACAGATTTAAACCACTTTGTTTGCTTAATATAATTTGGAACATAACTAACATTTGATGCATATACTCTATTAATTATTCCTTTATCATAATATTCATTAAATTTATCTATTCCTTCAGTAAATAATGCAAAAGTAACAATTAAATATATTCTTTCTACCCCAAGCTTTTTTAATGAAAGAGCCGTATCTAAAATTGATCCACCTGAAGCAATCATATCATCAGAAATAATCGCGTATTTACCTTCCATATCACTTGGTCCCAAAAATCTATGATCAACAATTGGATTTTTACCATTAATAACTTTCGTATAATCTCTTTGCTTATAAAATGAACCTATTGGGACATTACCAAGCAAATCAGATAAAAATCTGGCTCTTTTCATTGCTCCTTCATCAGGAGAAATACATATAAACTTATCAAAATCATCTATTTTTTCAGTATTTAACAAATCCCAAAGTAACATATCACCTATATACATATTTTCAAAAGCCATACCTGGAACAGCATTCATTACACTCTTATTATGAACATCACACGTAACTATTTCATTTATTCCCATATTCTCAAGTTCCTGTAAAGCAATGGCACAATCTAAAGATTCTCTTGAATCTTTTTTATCTTGTCTAGATTGATACAAATAAGGCATAATCATTGTTCTCTTAGATGCATGACCACATTCTGCACTAAGTATTCGTTTTATATCCATAAAATGTTCATCTGGAGACATATAATGTTCTCTTCCAAAGAAATTATATGATACATCATAATTGCTTACATCTGACATTATATATAAATCTTTATCCCTAATCGATTCGTGTATAACTGCCTTCCCTTCACCATTATTAAATCTAACTAATGAAGTTTTTATTAAATAATTATCCTCATTTTTTCTAATATTCTGAATATGCTTATTAACCATTTCACCAAATTCTTTAAAATTTTCCGGTACAATTATTTTTAATTCACTCACTACATTCACTCCTTAAAATACTAATCTATAGCCAAATATATATTTTATTGACAACACTTATTACCAATACAAAAAATTCCATATTGATTATAGCTTCCATCTCCGCAACTCGTATTTGCCGTACCATTACAAGGGCATTGTGTCCATCCAGCATAAAACTTTACAATGTTACCATCTTTAACTAAATTAGTATTAGAACAATTAATTTCAGTTCCATAATAATATATTACGTTATTATTAACCCAAAAACTTTGTTTCCTATAAATTCCTCTCTCTGTATTCACACAACCATAATTAACAAGTTTAAAGTTCGTATCTTTATCTATTATAAAGGTATCACTTCCAGGTGCACCATTCCAATATCCACTTTCACCACAATCATACTTAACTACGCAGACTCCATCATCGCCATCTGGATCATTTGAATTACTTGAATTATCATATCGATAATTCAAAGTAGCATCAAAATTTTCATTAGGCATCTGTGCAACACTTATTGGGACAGAAAAATATACCATTCCGTCTTCAACTGAACAATCATTTAGTGCTCCATTTTCATCCGCCAGAATTACCGCATAATCATTAACAATATCGATTATATTCTTATTGCCATCCTTGTCTTCATAATATAATGTTTTACCATCAGTCGTTAATTTACAAGTAAACTGATCATCTTCTTCCATAGCATACTGCATCAATTTATTAATAATAATTGTCTGATCAGTCGTAGTTAATGTTTCAACCAATAAATCATCATTCTTATTTTTTAAATTAATTATCATTTGTAAAATAAAATATCCAACTCCAAATGCAATCGCTGATGCTAATATTATTTCTATTAACATATATCCTTTTTTATTCAATTTCATATTATCACCTACTCAATATCTAATTTATTAAATTTTACATTTAAATAATTTCTACTCGCTAAATAATCACACATATGAACAAATCTTTGATACTTATCTATTGGTAATGGTAATTCAACTTTACTATATTTATTCGTATTCCATTTACCCATATGACTTTCTATCATCGTACATATTTTTCTAACATCATCGATATTCATTTTCAAATTACTAGCATTTTTCATAATTAATTCTGAAGCTAGTAATGGATGATCAAATCGTGTATATTCTTCTTCTTCCATTCCTTTTTTTAATCCATCATGCATAATTAAAGCCATTATTATTAAATCTTTATCATTATTAGAAAAACTATCATTTATTAGAAATAAATCATAAGCTATCCTTACCGCTACCTTTGTATGTTTAACTAGCCCATGCTCTGTACTAGCAAATTTAGGATGATACTTTCCTGTACTACTAGCTGGGATTTTAAAGAAATAATCTGGCAACAAATTAATTAAATATTTAATATCATCTTGCTTATCTTTATTTTTTATATAGTTAATTTCTTTTTCAAAATATTTTATCTTATTCATTATTCCCCCTTATATTAACATCAACTTTCATATAAGGAATTTCAATCTTATACTTATCAAAATATTTTTTAAGTATCATATTAAAATCTCTCTTAACTTGAAATCTCTGACTATTAACACATTCTAACATAATCATATATTTAATACTACTAGATGCAAATTCTTGAATACCCAAAAGTTTATAATTACCAATATATCCAGATATTTTTTCTACTTCATCTTTCATTTCATTTAAGCATTTTTCTAGTTTATTAATATCTGTATCATAAGCTACATCTATATTAATATAATGTGTTGTATTGTTCATATTATAATTAATTACTTTTTTAAAAGAAGAATTTGATAAAATCATGATCTCTCCACTAGCTGCTCTTATCTTTGTAGTCATCAAACCAAAATTAATTACTTCACCCGTAAATCCATCTATTGTAACAACATCTCCAATGGCATAATGATTATCAAATAAAATTAACACTCCTGCTAGAAAGTCAGATACAATATCTTGCAAAGCCAAACCAATAATGACACCAGCTACCCCAATAGAGGTAATGATACTTGAAGTATCTACTCCATATACACTAAGTATTGCTAATACTACAAATATCATAATTAAATATTTAATAATATTTTTAAGTAAGGCAATAATCGTTTTCTTCTTCTTATCAGCATACTTAGTTCTACTAATTTTCTTCATTAAAAATTTAATAACATTATATATAATTACTCCAATTACAACATATACAATTGGCAATATAAATTTCTTACTTGTAATAAAATCTATCATAATTCACTTCCTATAATATCTTCTAAAAAATAATTTTCTAAATATAAATATTTATCTTTGCATCTTAACCTATTATTAATCACTTCTATATAACCATCATTTAATAGTTTATTAATAATATCTTTATCTAATAAATTATCATTATATTTATTATTATAATTATCAATATCTATTCCATCAATTAATCTTAGTCCCAATATTAAATCATTTTCTTTTCTTGTTTGTATATCTTCATATTGACAACTATCTTTATAATTACCATCTAAATATTTACTCATATTCTTGGTATTACTAATACGATTATTATTTATGTAACTTACAGCGCCTAATCCAAAGCCATAATAACTACCATTTAGCCAGTAGCTTTTATTATGAATACTTTCATATCCATCTCTTGCATAATTGCTTATTTCATAATGTTTATATCCATTCTTTCTTAAAGTATCTTTGATGTATTCATACATTTCTCTATCTTTATCTTGATCTATATAATCATGTTTATCTATAAATAGTTTAGTATGTTCTTCAAGTATTAATGAATAACATGATATATGTGGAATATTCAATTCCAAAAACTTAGCTATATCACTCTTAACTATCTCAATATTATCATTAACGCCATATATTAAATCAATATTAATATTATCAAAATACTTTTTCGTCAAATAGATGTTATCAAACACCATATCTTCATCATGATTTCTACCTAGTATCTTACAAATATCTTTATCAAAAGATTCCACTCCAAAACTAATTCTATTTATCCCATAACTTTTAAATATATTAATTTTATTAATATCAATACTTTCAATATTACATTCAATCGTATATTCATATTCACTATCTAAATTAAATATAGATATAATACTCAATAATCTATCTAACTCATCATTATTAAGACTACTAGGAGTTCCTCCACCAATATAAATAGTCTTTACTAATTCTCCTTTATATCTAGATTTAATTTCTTCTTCAAGTTTATCTAAATATTTTGATACATAATCAGAATCATATAATATCTTACAAAAATCGCAATAATTACATATTTTATTACAAAAAGGAATATGAATATAGACACCTAACATATTTACCACTCTATTTCTTTTAAACCATTTTTTCTTAAGAATTCATTAGCCTTAGAAAATGGCTTACTTCCAAAAAAACCATAATGAACTGAAAACGGACTTGGATGGCTCGAACTAATAACTAAATGTTTTGAATCAGTTATATATTTCATCTTACTTTTAGCAAAATTACCCCAAAGAATAAATACAACCGGTTCTTCTTTTTCATTTAATTTCTTTATGACACTATCAGTAAATTCTTCCCAACCAACAAATTTATGACTTGCGGGTTTATCTTTCTCTACTGTTAAAACACTATTTAAAAGAAGTACTCCACTCTTAGCCCAATCAGATAAATCTGTACTAGTTCGTTTTATTCCCAAATCATCATACAATTCTTTATATATATTATTTAAAGAAGGAGGCATTTTAATACCAACATTTACTGAAAAACATAATCCATTAGCTTCTCCTTCACCATGATAAGGATCTTGCCCTAAAATAACAACCTTTGTATCCTTATAACTAGTTTCTCTAAATGCATAAAATACTTTATTCGCTGGTGGATATATAGTTTTATTTTTATACTCATTTCTAACAATATCTTTTATTTTTAAAAAATAATCTTTTTCATATTCTTCTTTTAAAATAATATCCCAATCATTACCTATCATATAATACTCCATTATCTAAAATTAGCTTTAACTGTTGGAAGTTGATTTAAGAATCTAAACTTCCTCTACCAAAATTATTTAAATTACAAGATTTATATTCGATTACTTAGTTGTCATAATTATCTGGACAATAATCAGAAGAGCCATTGTTACTAATACTTAAATGGCCATCATTATAAACAATACTTATTTGACAATTATTAATATTATTATTGTTTAATGGATTAATCAAAGAATTATTATTATCCGAATCATTTCCTTTTAAATAACCATATGTTACTAATTCACCCAATGTAATTTCAAAACCATTTCCTATAGAATTACAATTAATACCACTATTGTTTGAATATTTACATTCTTGAAAAAATGTTTCGCTTGCCTCTTTAATATGTTCAATCAATAAATCATAATTCTTTTGTTTTGCGTTTTTAATAACATTTATTATTGAATATGAAGCAATAGACATAACTAATGCTAGCACTAAAATTGTAGCTATTAATTCGATTAAAGTAAAACCTTTATTATTCATATTATCACCACTATAATTATATAATATTTTTCTTCTTTTTAAAAGCCTTTTTACAAATAATAGATGATTACATAATCATCTATTTATCTAAAATTACAATACGTGTACTATTTTCTGTCATATCCATAGCGATATCACCAAAATAGAATAATCCTTTATCTAACCCGCCACGAATAATATAGTCTCTATCGCTAACCATTCCATGTCCATTATACCAAGTATTATCATCTTGTAAAACAACCTCACTCGTCGCAGTACCAACATCTGACTTACCTAGAACATATTCTCCACTAGCACCAGCCATATCATAAACTCCATACACATTTCTCGTTGTCGTATCTTGTTTATTATTGCTTGATACATAAGAATTATTAACATCTATTTTACTGCAACCATCACCACTACATACCCCATATTTAGAATGTGATAAATACAACGTTGCTCCCCATTCTAAATTATTAATCATATGGCTATTAGCATTTTTACCAAGTCTATATTGACTAGCAATATCACTACCAATAATTTGATAGTTTTCTAAAGTATCATTTCGATAACTCTCTACACCAGGAATAAATTTATATAAATCAGCGCTTTTACTAATTTCATATTTACTTACCCAAATTCCTCTTAAATTATCGCCAAAAGCCGGATGTGTAATATAATTATTATTTTCTATAACATTATCTATTTTATTAACACCATTTTCAAATATAATATCAATACCATTATCATAAGCATTGTAACTATCAGTTATTTCACTGCCAACATTCCATAATTTATATCTATATCTAGGTATCCATACAAAATATCCAAGAATATCACTACTGCTAACAACAGTTCCAACATCTTTATATTTATTACTATTAGTGACTATAACACTATTTGCCCATCTACCAGTATTATAACTATACCATAAATTATCTACATTACTATTTGTTTTATCACTAACAACCCATTCCCCATTCTTATAATTAACTGGTATCATATTATTATAAAGAATTGGTTTATTAGCACAGGTCCCATCATAATTAGGTACACGTTTATATTCTAATTTATCACCACTATATAATGCTATAAATACTTTCATACTCATTTTACTATTAACAATATTGCTTTGGTCAATTAGTTCACAAGTTTCAATATCATCACATGCTTCACTAATCCAAAAAATAAGCACATAATTGTCATAATTTTGATCATAATTAGGCAAATCTTCTTGAATAGTTGTAAGCCTCATATTATCACTAAGTACATTCCCATCAAATAATGGATCTAAACTACCACTTGATAATAATATACCATTTTTATATAAATTCCATTTCGTATATTTATTAAGTAAAGAACAATCAATATCCATTTCATTTAACATAACATCATATATTAAATCATCTTCATTATTATTTCTAACACCTCTAACAGAGAATTCTACTCTAACAACTCCCTCTGTCGTATTATAATTAATCAAATTATCGCTAATTGGTTCAATATTATTAATTACAACATCAGTATCCCCAACATAATCTAAATTAAGGTCGCTAGTTTTAATTGTTGTATTTGTTCTATCATTAAGTATTTTAGAAGTAGCAAATGTAATTCCTATTATCCCTAAAGCAATCACTAATAATTCAAAAATAATCACTAATAAATTCTTATTTTTAAAAACTTTACCCATAAATATCACTTTCCTTAACAAAATTATATTATAAATAAATAAATTAAACAAGTAAAAAGAATGTCTTTTGAAAATTAAACATTCTTTTTACACTTTTAATTATAATAATGATTTAATCTATTTAAATTATCTTCTGAAATTAATCTTTCATCTACATTAATTTTCTTTAATACTTTGCCAACATATGGTTTATCTTTTGCATCAGATAAAATAATTCTAAGTCCGTCTTTAACTTCATTACTAACTTCTAAATATTTAATTAGTTTTTTTAAATAATCGCCTGACTGATACAACTTAATATTTCCTTTAAAAAGATGATACAATGCAACAGTTGCAAATACAAATTTGTCATTATCTATTCTAGAACATTTTTTACCAAATGTTTCATAAAACCATTCACTTCTACATGGTAATAGATCAAAATCATAATCTCCAAAGGCATAATTATCGGTATCAATAAATTTAACCTCACCGAATTTATTAATCATTATATTATCATCTTTTATATCGCCAATAATAATTCCTTTTTTATGAATCCTTTCAATTGCTCTATCAGCCATAAGAATATATTCAAGTATTTTCTTCATATCTTTTAAATTATTAAGTTCACTAAAATTCTTACATTTTTCCATTGGTTCAACCAAATCCATAAAATATCCTTCTTTTTTTAAATCTAGATATCCTACTAATCCTTTTGGAAAACAAAAAGCTTTATCTTTTATTCTAGCCATTTCCTCAATCTTTTCAAATTTACGAGTCAATTTTTCTCTTTCAATAAAATAATCAAATGTTTTAATAGCTCTCTTATCATTATACTTATGTATTGAGCCTTCTTCTCCCCATCCAATTTGTGGATATTTAGAAAACTTTTTCTTTTCATCGATAACCATTATTGGTAAACCAGTATTATATATACTATCCTTTATATATGTCACAATATCATCCCCTTAATCGGTCGTATATTATAACACAATACCCCCAAAAAAGCAAAAATACTTGACTAAATAACCTGATTATTATATAATTAATACAAGAAAGAGAGATGGTCCCACCGTTCATCGGAGGGTGCTATTCTCTCTTTTTAAATATGCCAAATAATTTATCTTGATTTTTAACAATAATAATTTTAACAAATTTTGTTTTCATTGATTTAAAAACATAATTAATGCCATCGTATATTTCTTTATCTGTAAAACTAGAATCCGTACAATCTATTAAGAATATTTCTGCTTGCTTATCTTTATTTTGTAATGCATGATAAAATGTGGCTATACTTTTTCCATTAGTTTCTTTTTCTTCAAAATAATACCATTTATTACTATTTGATGGATAGTATTTATAATCAGCACAAGATATTCCACCATCCTCATTTATCGTAGGTAAATATGCCAGTTTCCCACCCATTAAATTTACATACCATATGGCATTCTCTACTTCTCTATTTTTATGAACTATCTTATTTGTTCTATTAACATAATATCTTTTCCCATTCTTTATAACATATCTGGCATATTTTATTTCTCTAACTTTTTTATTAGACATACTTAACCATTCTTGAGTTATATCTTTATAAAATATATTATATCCATTCTCATCTTCGAAGATATAATATATATAATCATCCATTACTTCATACATCTCTATACCTCCGTAATATTAAAAATACCCTTTCTAAATACACAAGTCAATACTTTAATTATTAGTTTTAAATTTCCTTAAATTTCTAATCATCTATTATAACAATTATTAATTTTCTGTAAGAAAATCTTATATTCATCTCTTGACAACCAATTAGGATAATGCCATAATAATAAGTCATAAAAAGGAAGTGAAGTATCCGATGAAATATTATAAAACTAATAATTTATATGTTGGCTTACTGGGTAACGTAACAAGTATCAATAATGATAAGCAAATGACAATAGAATCAATCGATAAATATATTATTTATACTAAATTGTATTACTATTATGGAGATATGGCTAAAGACATTTTCACTGGTAAGGTATATTATTTCTGGGATGGCAATATCAGTACTAGCAAAACGATTGAGAAAGCCATCGGTGGCTGTGCTGTATATACAACATCTCCAATTGAAATATATCTTGATTTTCCAAAAAAGAAAGTATCTAAAAGCGAATTACTGGTTATTCTTGATAAACTAAATAATCCCCATAAAGAAGAAAAAATGGAAATTGCAACTGAACCTATTACCGATAGTATTCTAAAAACTATTTTAGAAACTAGTGATTTAGTTAAAGTAAGTAATATTTCCGATGAATTAAAAGAGACAACTATCAAAGAATTAGAAGTATTAGCAGAATCATATGTAAACGATATTAATAGTTTTAATAACAAAAATGAATTAAATCCATTCGATAGTGAATATCAAATCAGAATGATGTATATCAAAACTCTTGTCGATATCGAACAAAAAATCAGTGATCCAAAAGAAATGAAATCTTATAGTTTAAAAAGACAATTACAAACATTTAAAAAGGAACTTAATCAAAATGATTAAATTCCTTTTTTTAAAACTTTATTCTTTCTTCAATATAATTAACAACTTCATCTAGTTTTAATGTAATTTGTTCCATCGTATCTCTGTCTCTTATCGTAACAGTACCATTATTAATTGTTTCATCATCAATTGTAATACAGAAAGGTGTTCCAATCGCATCTTGTCTTCTGTATCTCTTACCAATTGAACCAGTTTCATCATAACTAGTCATAAAATGTTTATTAAGTTCTTCGTATACTTCCATTGCTTTTTCATTATGATATTTTTTAACAAGTGGTAATACACTACATTTATATGGAGCTAAATATGGATGAAACTTCATCACTTCTCTAGTATCCCCGGCATCAAGTTCTTCTTTATGATAAGCATTAAATAATACTGCTAATACTGTTCTATCTAATCCATAAGTTGATTCGACAATATAAGGAATAAACTTCTCATTTGTATCTGGATCGATATATTCTTGTTTTACTCCTGAATATTCTTGATGTCTTGTCAAGTCAAAATTAGTTCTATTGTGAGTTCCATTAATTTCTCCCCAACCGAATGGGAATAAATATTCAATATCACATGCCGCTTTGGCATAATGTGCTAATTTTTCATGATCATGATATCTTAATTTATCTTCTGGTATGCCTAAATCCATATAGAACTTTTTACCATACTCCTTAAAGTAATTATATAGTTCCATATCCATACCTTCTTTACAGAAAGTTTGATATTCCATTTGTTCAAATTCAATTGTTCTAAACGTAAAATTACCTGGAGTTATTTCATTTCTAAATGCTTTACCAATTTGACCAATACTAAAAGGTAATTTGGCTCTCATTGTTCTTTGAACATTTAAAAAGTTTACATACTCTCCTTGAGCATTTTCCGGCCTTAAATAAACCACATTTTTGCTATCATTTGTAACTCCACGATAAGTTTGAAACATTAAATTAAATTCTCTAATATCCGTAAAATTAGATTTACCACACTTTGGACATGGTACTTTATTTTCTTTAAGATAATTCATCATCTCTTCTTTACTCATACCATCACCAATAGAGCTATTGGTGTAATCATTAATTAAATTATCTACTCTATGTCTTGTCTTACATTCCTTGCAGTCTACCAAAGGATCTGAAAAACTAGCGACATGTCCTGATGCTTCCCAAACTCTTGGATGCATTAAAATATCGGCATCTACTTCATACGCATTTTTTCTTTCTTGAATAAATCTTTTTCTCCAGGCATCCTTAATATTATTTTTAAGTCTAGAACCAAGTGGACCATAATCCCAAGTATTAGCAAGTCCTCCATATATTTCACTACCTTGAAATATAAAACCATATTGTTTTGAGTAAGCAACCATTTCTTGCATTGTTATTTCTTCTTTCATATTTATCATCTCCTAACTTCTTACTTTAACTAAACTCATATCTCTAAGTACTATGACATATTCATAAAATAACCTAGCTAAATCACTAATTCTCTTAACAACATCATAACCTACATCATCATACATCTTAATAATTTTCTTATTATCACGTCTAGCCAAATAACCTAAATATTTATATAACATATTAGTCCATTCTTCTTCCTCATAAATACATAGATTTCCACCTTCATCCTTTTTAAAATAATAAATCAAATTAAATATTTCAAAATTATCATTTAAATAATTTTCTAGAAAGCCATGTAATAAATAATTTAATCGTTCATCTTCAAGCATACTAACATCATCACAAAGTAATCCAATACTATATAAAAATATTGCTCTACACTTCATCATATTTTCGATATCTTCCATATATCCCCCTAAAATAAAAGAATTCTTAAAAAAACATAAAGACGATTATCATAACCGCGGTTCCACTTTATTTATTCCTAAGAATCCCTCAAAATACATTGCTGATAGGTTTCCAAGCCCGTCTTCGCATTCATAAAACTAAATAAATTATAACACTATTGATAAAAGAAATCAATTACTTTTAACCAATAAATATGTTGTTTGATATATTCTTTTATCAGAAGAATACTCTAATACAAATTTATTATTTTCTCTAGCAACAATTATTCCTATTGTTTTTTCTTGTTTAATACTTTTAATATTCTTATCAATATAATTCATATATATTTGTATTTGTCCAATATGTTCTTTCTTTAATTCAGTAACTTTTAATTCTACTACTACAAAAGCATTATATTTATAATTAAATAAGAGTAAATCAACATAGTTGTATCTATCACCAATTTTAATTTTATATTCATTTTTAATATATGAAAAGCCTTTTCCTAACTCACAAAGAAAATTATCAATATCTTCGAGGATTAATTGTTTTAACATTTTCTCACTAATATCTATAGTATCAAATTTATTCTTAATAATTATTGGATGTTTGATATTATCGCTAATAGAAAAATCTTCTTTTTTTAATAATTTTTCTATAGTTATTTGATCCAGTCTCTCATATTCATTAGACTTAATTTTTGTTGACAATTCTCGTTTACTTAAATTATATTCTCTCGCTAAATGCAAATAATAATAAATTTTTCTATCATCTTTAAGAGACAATAATATTTTATAATGGCTCCAACTCAATTGGGCCCCCAGTGGATGCCCTTTTTGATACAAATAAAACTTACGCATATATTTTAACGACCTAGTAGAATAACCTTTTCCTAATTCGATAGTTAGTTTCCTAGAATATTTCTTAATTAGTCCATCACCATATTTAGCTCTTGCTTCTCCACCTCGTGCTTCAATTAGTAATTTACCAACGTTATAGTACCTTTCAAGTTCATATTTATTTTTACTATAGTCTTTTACTCTTTTATAAAATTCATTTTCAATTAGTTCTTTCTTTATTTTATTATAATAATCCATATTTTTCTCCTTCATAAATAATATTTGAGAAAAATAGATCATTTTACTTTTTATTTATAAATTATTACCAAATTTTAATAGTATTTTACCAATTAATCACATATAGTTTATTCTTGATTATATACAATCAATTTATGTTGAGCTCTTGTTATGGCCACATAATATAAATACTTTTCATCTAATTTATATTTATTATCCTTATCCGTATAAATAATGACACTATCAAATTCTAATCCCTTAGCCATATATACCGGAACAACTACAAATTCACGATTAAACTTTTTACTATTGTTATCTAATTTAGATATTCCTAAATCTTTTAATAATCCATATATCTTATTACATTCATCTTGATTTTTTGTAATAATGGCCATACTTTTACCATTATTTTTACACTGTTCTATATCACTACGTAATTGTTTATCTAAAACTTCTTCCTTTTTCTCTATTACTGGAATACTTTCATTTCTTCTTATTGCACTAACATGACTAAGTCCTAAAACTCTATTACTATAGTTGATTATTTCTTCAGTTGAACGATATGTTTTAGTAAGTTCAATATATTTAGAACTATCTAACACTTTAGTTAATTCTTCTAAACTATCATATTTGTAGTATGGATTAATAGTCTGGTTAACATCTCCAAGTATCGTATATGAAGCATTTTTAAATATCTTACTAATAAGTTTTATTTGCCCTAAAGAATAATCTTGAGCTTCATCAATAACTATTTCTTTAATATAAGTATTGTAGTTGTATCCATATAACTTACATTTTATATATACATATAAACAAGCATCATCATAATTAATTATATTTTTATTATTTTTAATATAGCTAATATCTTTTCTATAATCACTAAACTCACTTTTAAAAAAATCAATATATATATCTAATAAATTAACTTTAATATTTAATCTATCATATAATTCTTTAAGTATCTTTTTAGATTTCCCTAAACTACCCTTAAAATTTTTTTCACTAATCTTATCAGCCATAAATTTAAGTCTTTCACTAACCCCAAATTTACTATATCTATCTTTAAACATATAATTAAGTTCATCTAACGTATAACTATAATCTCTTGTAAATAAATCATCTACAAATCTTAATTTATTACTAAGATTGACTATATATTTATCAATATCATCATATACTTTATCACTCTGTTTATATTTAATAAATTCAAAATCATCTCTATTTGTATAACTTCTTTCTATAAACGAAGTAAATGTTTCTACTTTCTTAAATTCTTTAATTTCCATATCTAAAAAATCATTAATTGTTGTTTGCATCGTATTATTTTCACCAAGTTCTGGTAATACATTCGAAATATATTCAGAAAATATTCTATTTGGTGAAAATATAAGAACATTGTTTGAATTTAAATTATCTATCTTATACAATAGAAATGCTATTCGATGCAACGCAACACTTGTCTTACCAGAACCCGCTATTCCTTGAACAATTAGATTTTTATCATCCGTATTTCTTATAACTTTATTTTGTTCAGTCTGAATTGTATTAACTATATTCTTCATCTTATCACTTGATTCACTAGCTAGTACTTCTTGTAATAATTCATCATCTATATTAATATTATTATCAAATATATGTAATAATTTTCCATCTTTAATCGTATATTGTCTCTTTTTAGTAATTTCTCCATATATTCTTCCCATCGGAGCCAAATAATTAGCACTTCCTACTTCATAATCATAAAACAAATTACAAATAGGACTTCGCCAATCATGAACATAATAATTATTTTTATCATCGACAACATGGGTTATCCCAATATAAACATCATCTGTTCCTTCATTTGTTTTAAAGACAATTCTCCCAAAATAAGGATTATTTTGAATTTTAAATAACTTTTGAAAGTACTCTCCTTTCTTCATCATCATGTTAATTTCTAAATCATTGTCAGACATCATAGTCTTAAGTTCAGCTGCATCCATACCACCACGATTATCCCACATAAACTTTTTAAATTCTGTAACCTTTTCATCACGATCATAAAGTTCTTGTCCTAACGAACTAATCTTACCTCTAATAAGATTAATCGTATCATCAAGTCTCTTTTCTTCAAGTAAAGTCTCTTCCCTAGATAATTCCAAAATATACCTCCTAACAACGCAAAAAAACGCTTCTTTTCTCCGAAAAAAACGTTATCTATCAAACATAATCTTTGCAGTCCTTATAAATATAACATAATAACTTCATAAAAGTCAATAAATAAATTGACATATTTATCAATTAATTGTATAATCTAATTAATGAATGGATTATGCATTTTTTGCACTATCAATTCTTTGGTCCTAGCGCATTATGGGTTAGGACCATTTTTTCTTTTATATACAGCAAATAGCTTATTTCCCTTTTTTAATATTAAAATATCTACCCATCTACGATATTTAGAATTGTATATGCAAATAACTTGTCTAGTAATTTCATCAAAAGATAATGGATTATTTGTTATATCTATAATAAAATTATTAGCTTGCATTTTTGAGCGTTTTATGCCATCATCTAAAAAAGTTTTGCTTATTCCAGAAAGTGTTTTTAAATCCCATTTTTGATTATTCCATAAATAATCAGACGTTTTAATATAGTCAGGAGATTCAACTCTAGGTAACATATATATTTTACCGCCAAATGTCTCTATTAACCACTTTGCTACTTCTAATTCTTGTTGACTATAGTCAAGAACCACATTTTTCCCATCAACATAATATTTGTTTTTATTATCTTCTGAAAAATAATTAGCATCTATTACATTTCCATTACCAGGTTTAGCTTTATCTAACCATTCATCTGTTACATCGTCAAAACCTTTAACAAAATTGTATATTTCTGAACCCTCAAAAATAAACCATATTTGATTACTTATATTTTTCTTCATCGTACACCTTCTCATGCAAACATATCAAAATGAAACAAATAAGTCAAATTTATTTACTAGAAGTTAAATATAATGTAAATAATACGTAAAATAGTCTATACGCAAAGAAAAAATCACAATCAATGATTCTTTCTTTTTTCCATTTTTTTAATTAATTTTTCTTTACTTTTATTAAATCTCTTTTGTAATTTTTTAATACTAATTTTAGCATCTGGAAAGGATTCGATAAGTCTTTTCATTAATGGTGAAGAATTTTTTAAATATTCTTTAATCCTTTTATTAATTTCCTCAGTATCATCTTTAAACTTACTAATATCAATGTCTTTAATCTTTGTAATAACTGAAAAAGATATAATCGCATCAATAATAAAGATAGTCATCAAGACAATGCCAATAATAATTATTAAATTATTAGGTATTTTATTTAAAATATTAACAATAAATGGCTGAACTACATACATAACAAGCATCGCTCCAAGTCCAAATGGTATTGTTGTCTCTAAGCATATTCTACCATTTAAATTAAATATCCTGTCACTATAATCCCACCATCTCGCATTAAACCATTTTTCCATAACATAACTAGTTAAATATTCCAAAACCATACATATTACCGTTGCTAAAACAAAAAGTGCAAGTGGACTATCCGTATAATTATTAAGTAAGAATATAATTAATAGAACACCTACCCCATATATCGGACAATATGGTCCAATATAAAATCCTCTATTAACAATTTTCTTATATTTATAATATATATCACATATATCAATTATCCAACCAATAAAAGAATAAATAATAAAGATAATAAACCAATAACTTATATTATACATAACTACTTCTCTTTCTGTATCTTATATGCTTTTAATACATTTTTACCAAGCATAGCCACCGTCATTTGTCCAACACCACCAGGAACTGGTGTAATATAAGAACATTTTGGTAATACATTTTCATAATCGACATCGCCACATAATCTATTTTCTAATCTATTAATTCCAACATCAATTACTACTGCACCATCTTTTACCATATCAGCTGTTATCAATTTAGGTTTACCAACTGCTACAATTAATATATCAGCATTAAATGTATATTTAGGTAAATCATTAGTCTTTGAGTGACATATAGTTACCGTTGCCCCTTCATTAATTAACATAGTTGCCATAGGCTTGCCCACTAAATTACTTCTTCCAACTACAACCACATTTTTACCAACAACATTTATTTTATATCTCTTTAATAGTTCCATTACCCCAAAGGGAGTACATGAATATAGTGCATCTTTTCCATGAAATAATTTACCTGTATTAATATCACTTAGGCCATCGACATCTTTTTCTGGAAGAACAGCATTTTGTACTTTATATGTATTAATTTGACTTGGAAGTGGCATTTGAACTAGAATACCATGAACAGATTTATCTTTATTTAATTTATCTATTTCATAAAGCAATTCTTCTTCTGTAATCGTATCATCTAATTTAATATGATGAAATTGATAACCAACATATCGTGCCATCTTAGCTTTTTGTTTTATATAAACATTACTTGCTTCATTATTGCCAACTTGAACAACGACTAAAGTTGGCTTTTCTTGCATATTATTTACTTCATTACGAAGCTCATCTAATATTTCATCTTTTATTTTTTTCCCATCCAATATTTCCATTTTACTTTCTACTTTCTCCTTCCAACTTGCGATATGCAACTTTACCTACCAAAGTTTTTGGTAATTCGCTTCTATATTCATATTCATAAGGCCAAGAATATCTAACTAAATTATCTTCGCAGTATTTTTTTATCTCTTTTTTTATATTTGCCGTAGCTTTAACATTATTTTTTAACACAATATATGCTTTTGCTACTTGTTTCTTATATGGATGTGGTATTCCTACGACGACACATGTATCGACATATTTATTTTGCTTAATAATATTTTCCATATAACTAGGATAAATATTATAACCAGATGATACGATCATTCTTTTAATTCTTTGCTTATAGTAAACAAAACCATCTTTATCCATACATCCAATATCACCCGTATGAAGCCATACTTTTCCATCACTATGAGTTACCTTTACCTTATCAGTTTCTTCTTTATTATTTAAGTATCCCATCATAACCGTCGGACCACTTACACATATTTCACCATCTTCCATGGCATTGGCTTCTTTAGTAGTTCCAATTTTAACTATTTTAAAAGACATATCAGGTAAAGGTACCCCAACACTATTATCACGATATGCTCCCTTTGGATTTAAAACACATGCTCCCGTACATTCCGTAAGTCCATAACCACATCTAAGTTCTGTTTTAGCACCATGTTCTTTTAAATAATCATCAATTTCCCTCTTAAATTCGGGTAACATAATATCACCACCACTAACCGCACATGTTAGATGTGATAAATCATTCTTACCCAGTCTTGTCTTAAGTAGTGCTTCATATAAAGTTGGTACTCCAATTAAGAAATTTGGGTTGTATTTCTTTAATAAACTACCAAATTTTCTTGGGCTAAAATCAGGTACTAAAACAATTTTAATTCCAATATATAATCCAGTATGAATCGATACACCTAATCCAAACCCATGAAAAATTGGTAAAATTGCTAAATTTGATCCTCCAAGTTTCGCTAAGTCACTAGTAATTGCCATTTGAAGTTGCATTGCTAAAGCATTAAAATTTAAATTTGATAAAACAATTCCTTTAGGTTCACCAGTTGTTCCTCCACTATATAAAATAACTGCTTCATCATTCTTATTACGTTTAATACCTTTAAATTCCTTATCATCGATTCCTAAATTTAATAATTCTTTATAAAAAATGGCTTTTTCATCTTTAACAATCTTATTTTTTCTTCCATTAAAGAACCAATATAAAGCATATTTAAATTTACTCATATCATCTGATACTGAAGATACAATTATCTTTTCGACACTTGTTTTATCTATAATATCAGCTACTTTATCATAGACTAAATCAATTGTTAAAATATATTTACTATTAGATTCATTTAAATAAAACTCAATTTCATTCTTACTTGATAAAGGATGCACCATACTAGCGGTTGCTCCAATCATATTAATTGCATAAAAAGTAATAATAGCAACTGGCGTATTAGGCATGCATATTGCTACCCTATCGCCTTCTTTTACCCCAAGTTCCGCAAGACAAATAGCTGTCTTTTTTATTTTACTAATAAACTCACTATAAGTAACTTTTTTACCATAATACTCATAAGCATAATATGATGGATATGTTTTAGCTGTCTTTTCAATTAATTCATATATTGTTAAATCAGGATAATTAATTTTATTATTCTTTCCATAATATTTATACCATGGAGCTCTATTAGTAACTTTATAATAAATTCTACTTAATCTTTGAAATAATCCCTTAAAAAAATTAATCATATCTATTTCCTATTTTCAGGGTATTTTACCTTTTCACCAGCCGGCTTCATCATAAGTTCAGGCGTTTCAAACATATATTCAATTAATTTTAAAGCTTTACAGAAATAAAATCCATCAGCTATACGTTCATCAATCGTAGCCCCTAGTTCCATATAATATCTACCATTTTCTTCCTTTATTTCACCAAAAGTAATTAAAGAAGAAGCTGTTCCAAAATTAGTTAAATTGTGATATATTGCTCCAACTTTAAATGTTCCCAAATTAGATAAAATAGCACTTGAATAATAAATATTATCATTAATAACACTTTGTGGTAACCAACCATGTTTATCTAACCACTTTAAAAAGCCAATAACTGGTACTCTAATAAATTTAGGAAGTTTACCTAACATATCAGCCGCTCCATTAGCGTTTCCTTTACCATCCATCTTTTTCTGTCTAATAGCATCAACTTTTTCTTTAGTTTTTCTAGAAATATCTTCCAAAGTATCTTCTGGATCTATTTTAATTACTAAAATAGATTCAACAGCACTATCTTCAAATTCTACTTTCATTGTAAAAGATAAAGAAACATCATTATGCATATACATTGTTCTACCTGCAATAAATCTATTCATATAAGGTCTTGAATATAATGTTTTAGCCATTATTGTAACTAATCCATGATAATATGTTAATCCATCTATTTCTTTTTTCTTTTTATCCATAAATTTAACAAAATTAGTCATATCAATTTTATGATTCATATATACTGATGAATCGCATCTATTTGGTTTAAAATCAATTAAAATATTCTGATTACAATGAATACTTCTAACTTTCTTACCATCTTTTCTATCACCAAATGCCATAAATTAACCCCTCATTCCTATATAATAATTCTTTTTTCCTCTACGAATAATGAGATATTTATCATCCAAGAAATCTTTATCACTAATTATATATTCCAAATTATTTACTTTTTCACCATTAACACTTATGGCATTTCCTAAAACAAATTCCCTTGCTTCTCTCTTACTACTTGCAGCACCAATATTAATTAATAGATCAAGAATATTTATATCATTATTTACTATTTTTTTATCATAATCTTTAAATAATTCTTCTATTTCTTGCCTATTCAAATCAGTAAATTTTCCTGTAAACAAAGCTTCACTCATCATCCTAGCTTTTTCATAAGATCCTTCGCCGTGTAAATCATTAATTATTTCTTTAGCTAAAGCCTTATGTGCTTCTCTAAGTTCTGGATGTTCATTATTTTTCTTTTCTAATTCTTCTATTTCTTCTTTTGATAAAAAAGTTAACATCTTTAAATAACTAATTATCATACTATCTTCTAAATTTATTAAATATTGATATAACTGATAACTACTTGTTTTATTCTTATCAAGCCATAAAGCATTTCCTTCAGTTTTACCAAATTTAACTCCATTAGAGTCAGTTACAAGTGGCATTACCATACCATATGCTTCTTTACCAAGTTTCTTTCTAATAAGTTCAATTCCTGAAGTAATATTTCCCCATTGATCAGATCCTGCTACTTGTAAAGTACAATTCTTATGCTCGTACAAATACATAAAGTCTAATGCTTGTAAAATCATATAAGAAAATTCTGCAAAAGTAATCCCACTCTCCATACGGCTTCTAACTTTATCTTTACCAAGCATATATCCAACATTGAAGTATTTACCATAATCACGTAAGAAATCGATAACATTAATATCTTTCGTCCAATCATAATTATTAACTACTTCAAAGCCAAATATTTCTTCCGCTTGTTTTTTTAATCCTTTAATATTCTTTTCTACTTCTTCTTTTGAAATCATTGGTCTTTCAGCCGTAGGTTTAGGGTCCCCAATTAATCCAGTAGCTCCACCTACCAAAAGAATTGGCTTATGTCCATATTTTGCTAATCTTTTACTAATTAAAAATGATGAATAATGCCCAATATGCATTGAATCAGCCGTTGGATCAGTTCCTATATAAAAAGTTAGGCTCTCATTATTTAGTTTATCTATTAATTTATCGTCACTAATATCCTGAATTAAGCCTCTCCATTTTAAATCTTCATAACATGTCATATTATCTACCTTCCTTTACCTTCACGCATTATTTCTTTTTGGTATTCTATATTAATAAAATTTTCATTAAGAACTTCTGCTTTATAAATATTATATCCATCATTTATCATCTCTACAAACTTTGGAAATGATACAAACATCATTCCCCCTTCAGCTAAATCATAATGATATTTTTCACCACTTGTATGTTCACTAACATATCTTTTTATTTCCTCCAAAGAAGCATTTTCAACATTAACACTTTCATAACCTAGATCTTCATCAGTTGGAATTCTGAAACCTTTATTAGTTTTCTTTCCCATATTAATAATTAATCTTGATTTATCACTTTCATCTTTTTTAAGAGATATTTCTTTGTTTTCTTCCATTATTTTTCTTAAATTACTAGACATTTTTAATTGCATATAAATTTTCCTTTCTAAAGAGAAAAGGATAGTACCACAAAGGAGTCATATAATGACGGTACCATCCTTCCATTTCCTTAATTATATAACGGTCTTACCCGCTTAGCTAAGAATATGTAATTCATATTTATAATTATATAACTTTTCACCATCCAGTTACTCTCTATAATAATACTATAAATACTACTTCTTTATTCCTAATACTAATCATCAACAACAATATAATTATAACAAAATATTTATATTTAATCAATCTTTATTTTCAATATTATTAACCATTTCTCTAATCTTTCTAAATCGATGATTTAACCCTGATTTAGTAATTTTATTTCCCGTCTCTTTACTAATTATCTCACTAAGTTCTCCTAAACTAGCTTCCGGATACTTTAAACGATAATCCATAACCACTTTAATTTTTTCATCAAGCAAATCTTCTATATCATATTCTCTTAATTTATTAATATCTCTTATCTGACTACTTGCCGTTAAAAATATCTTATCCATATTCGCTTGTTCACAATTATTAAGTCTATTAGTCATATTCTTATGATCTCTATATATTCTTATATCTTCGAAATACATTACTCCCGTATATGCTTTTATTATTCTTAAAAAATCACTTATTTTTTCAGCCTCTTTAATATATATCATATATTTCTTATCTCTTTTAATAATCTTACTATTAAGATTATTTTGATTAAGTAAATCTGAAACAAACAAAGCATAATCATAATCATCTACTAAAAATTCTAAATGATATTTACTTGTTTTCGGATCATTAACCGATCCCGTTACCAAGAATAATCCTCTTAAATATGCCCTTACTAAATCTTCATCTGAATAGATATAATCTCTAGGTATATCTAAAAACAATCCGTCTTTAACTACCGACAAGTCATCAAGTATTTCTCTTAATTTATTCTTAATAATCAATATATAACTATATCCATTATTAAAATATTTTTTTCTAACTGTAATAATAGGTGTTACATCATAAACATTTTTAAATAATTTAAATATTCTTCTAGCTACACTATTATTTTCTATATATATTGTAACATTATCCTGAATTACTGCACTATTTCTAACAATTGCTGATAATTCAGATATTAGTTCTTCTCTTGAAGAATCTAATCTTGTTACTTCACTTTTTATATCAGTTGAAAAACTCACATCAATCACTCCTTAGTCAAATAAGTAAATACTTCTAATGCTGTTTTAACATTATCATGTCTTGCTTGATTATTCTTAATACTTAATAAATCAGCTGAAATTAATTCCACACCCATTTTCTTAAGTTCTTCTTTATCTAACATAATTTGACTTGCTTTTTCATTTTTATATAATTCAAGTATTTCATCCGGAACTTTTTTCTTATTAGCTAAAACAATATCAATAAAATTCTTACCAACATACTTATTAATCTGTTTAACACAATCTGATACACTATAACCATCCGTTTCCCCATGTTCACTCATAATATTACAAATATACATCTTTTTAGCAGATGAATTCATTAAAGCTTTTTTCATTTCCCTAGGTAATAAATTAGGAATAATACTGGTATATAAACTACCTATTCCTACGATTATTAAATCAGCATCATGAACAGCTTCCAAAACTTCTGGTGTTACTCTAACTCTATTTTTATATTCAATCTTTTTAATATGTTTACCAGCTTTAGTAATCTTACTTTCACCTTCAATTGTCTTACCATCAGTTGTATGAGCTACCAAAATAGCTTTATCTTCAGTAATTGGTAATACTTTACCTTTAATATTGAATATCTTTGATAAAGACTCTAATGATTTAGTTAAACTACCTGTAATATTATACATCGCAGTAAGAAGTAAATTACCCATCGCATGCTTATCTAAATCACTATATGTATTAAATCTATATTGTAGTAAATCTTCAACCAAAGGTTCTGCTTCTGATAAAGATACGAGTACATTACGAAGGTCACCAACAGCTGGAATATCAAATTCTCGTCTAAGTCTACCCGAAGAAGCTCCATCATCGGCTACCGTCACAATAGCTGTAATATTCATTGGAAATAACTTTAAACCTCTAAGTAGTGTTGATAATCCAGTACCTCCACCAATAACTACAACATTCTTCATAATCCACTTCCTTCATAATAATTATATTTTCTATATTTTAACATATATTTAAAAATAAATAAATATAATAAAAACATATAGTATAACTATATGTCATTATCATTAAATATCAGGCCCTACCGTAAAATCATTGCCACTGGTAGCTTGGTTAATATAAAATTTTCCACCAATCGCATCATATAAACCTGGTTTACTATCACTCTTACGATATACAGGTACAAAATCACGCACCAATGTATCATCATCCCAAATTTTAAAACTATAGCAATCCATCGTAGCTGGCCTGTAAGCACCTGTCGTCTTCCATCTAGCAAACAAGTATAGACTATGACCAGATGTAAACGTATCTGGAGTGTGTGTAAGGTTCAAATTGTAACTTCCTGTAACAGTTGTCACATTTTTATTTTTTTTAACTGTCATTATGCCGGAAATATGACCACTACGTATTTGCTTATCATCATAATAATTATCAAATGCTTTACTACCGCCATCATAAAAGCCATAACTATATCCATTACTAGAAGTGCTCGTTCCAAAATAATCTTGATTACCGGTTGATACTAAACCATTAAAATGTAATTCAACACTAGTATCTTGATTTGGTGTAAAGCCTGTATCTATATATTGTGTTCCAGAACTCCTAATATATTCAACACGTTGATAGAAAAAGTCCATTTGAGAATATTTTATTTGATCTAAATATCCTGATAAAAGTGGAGTATCACCAGTAAATGTTGTATCAGTACTCTTAGTTTGCATAACCACCATTTTTGTCGAACCATTAAAAGGCAAATCAAGATATGAATCATCGCTTAAATATCCATCTAACCAAACATACACATCAAAAGTTTTAGTAGTAGTTGTAACTGAAAAATCTTCATGTATTACCTTATCAGTACCCTTATCACTAGCTGTAATATAGCCGCTACTATATAAATCAGATCCACTAAATACAGCATATTTCAAAGCTGTACCATTAGTAACCCATTTAGCACCTGATACATTCGTACATTCGGCTGAACTATCATATTCTTGTAAAGTCTCTAATGTGTTTTCAACTTCACAATGTCCAAAAACGGTACTTAACAATTGATTACTTGTACTATTATCAATATGTAAATATAAAGTACCACGACCATTTAATCCACAAGTCGCATCAGCCGTAGCAGATATTCCGCCCGATAATCCACCACTCGCATTTCTTGATGGAAACAAAGTACCAGATATACTATCAGTATCGCCTGAATAAGTTACTCCAAAACAATGGGTATTTGTAACATAATTACCATTAGTTACAGACATAGCAACTGTTAAATAAGCATAAGTACCACCAGTTATTAATAAGCCAATCATAAGTACCGCTATTGTAATTAATATATTTTTTTTATTTATACTATTCATACCTATTACCTCTACTATATAAAGAATAACATATATAATAACTATTTTCAATAATTTTAATTTTTTTTGACATTTTTTTAATTTTAGTATTGACAAATTAAATGACTTCGGTTAGTATATTAACTACCAATTCAAATTTCTTAGGCGAATTGGTGCTAGTATCACACTAGCCAACCCCTTTTTATTCTTTTTGGGAGGCTGTTATAAATACCTTTTTTATGAATAAACTTAAATGAGGAAAAACTATGTTTAATAAAAATATTCATACACGCATTAAGATAATATTATTAATTATTATTATATGTTTTATCTTAATTATTGGTAAAGTATTCTATATCCAAGTAATAGACTATAATAAATTAAATAATTTAGCCAATAATCTTTGGAGTAGAAATCTAATTATTGGTGCTAATAGAGGACGAATATTAACTAGTGATAATGTAGTAGTAGCTGATAATTTAACAACTGTATCTTTAGTTGTAATTCCTAATCAGATTAAAAATAAAGACGATGTTGTTAAAGATTTAGCAAGAATTTTAAATGTTGATGAATCAAAAATAAGTGAACACGTTAATAAAAAATCTTCAGTAGAAATAATACACCCTGAAGGAAGACAATTATCTTTTGAAATAGCTGATCAAATTAACGAATTAAATTATGATGGAGTCTATCTCCTAAAAGAAGGAAAAAGGTTTTATCCATTTGATACAATGTTATCACATTCAATTGGCTATGTTGGTATTGATAATCAAGGATTATCTGGATTAGAACTTAAATATGATAAATATTTAACTGGTAAAAGTGGCGCTATTAAGTATTTTTCTGATGCTAAAGGAAACAAGTTAGATAAAAGTAGTGTCTACGTCGAACCTACTAATGGCATGGATCTATATTTAACTGTTAACTACAATATTCAAGCATCAGTCGAAAGAGAATTAAATAATGCCATGCAAAAGTACAATGCCGATGGTGCTTGGGCTATTGTCATGAATCCAAATAATGGTGAAATATTAGCTATTTCATCAAAGCCTGATTTCTCACCTACTAACTATAAAGATTATTCAATTGAAACAATAAATCGTAATCACGCTATTTGGGCAACTTACGAACCAGGTTCTACTTTTAAAATAATTACTCTAGCTGCTTCAGTTGAAGAAAAAACAGTTGATTTATTAAAAGATACTTTTTATGATGGTGGCAGTGTCAATGTTGAAGGAGCAAGAATTAAATGTTGGAAGCATGGCGGTCATGGAGCTCAAACATATTTGCAAGTTGTCCAAAATAGTTGTAACCCAGGTTTTGTATCATTAGGTCAAAAACTAGGTAAAGAAAGATTGTTTAAATATATTAACAATTTTGGATTTGGAAAAAAAACTGGAATTGACTTAAATGGTGAATCTAATGGTATTCTCTTTAATTTAGATAAAGTTGGCCCAGTCGAATTAGCAACCACCGCTTTTGGTCAAGGAATTAGTGTTAGTGCTATTCAACAAATTACTGCCGTATCAGCAGCCATCAATGGTGGAACACTATATAAACCATATATTGTTAAAAGAATTGCTGAGCCTAATACTGGTGAAATCATTCTTGAAAACAAACCAGAAATTGTAAGAAAAGTAATTAGTAATAAATCAAGTAACACTGTTCGTATGACGCTAGAAACCGTTGTTGCCTATGGTACAGGAAGAAATGCTTATATCGAAGGATATCGTGTTGGTGGTAAAACAGGAACTGCCCAAAAGGTCAGAAATGGCGTTTACCTATCTGGAAATTATATCCTATCATTTATTGGATTTTTACCAGCTGATAATCCTCAAGCCGTCGTCTATGTAGCAATCGATAATCCCAAGGGAGTAACCCAATACGGTGGAACCGTATCAGCTCCGATTGCAAAAAATATAATGATTGATATTATTGATGAATTAAATTTAGAACCATCTGACTATACTCTAGAAAAAACCTATAATTGGTATGATACCAAATATGCAATCATACCAAATGTTATAGGTGAAAATATAGATGAAGTAAAAAAAGAATTAAAAAAATTTACTATTAATTATTCTGGCACAGGTAATATTATCAAAGCTATTTCCCCAACACCAGGGACATACTTACCAGAAAATGGTACCATAAAAATTCTCCTTAGCAACTGACAACCATATGTAAACAATAAGATAATTTTACATATAATTATTCTTTTTATGATATAATTAACCTGAAAAGGAAGTGGATTATGCTAACTTTAACAAAATCATTATTTGCTTTGATGATTGGCTTTATCTTAGCAACCGCCTTAGGGCTAGTTGTCATTCCTTTGTTAAAAAAGATAAAAGCGGGACAAAGAATTAATATTTATGTCGAAGCCCATCAAAGAAAATCAGGAACACCAACTATGGGAGGAATAATCTTTATAATTCCTACAATATTGACGACAATTTTCTTAATATTAACTGATCGAATGCAATTCTCAGTTAACTTATTAATTGTTATGTTTGTCTTTATTTCATATAGTTTAATTGGTTTCTTAGATGATTATTTAAGTATTAAACAAAATAAAAATGAAGGATTAACCCAAATACAAAAATTATTATTACAATTCATTGTTGCCTTAATCTTTTATATATTATATCGAAAATATACTTCAGCTAATTCTGTTTTAGAAATTACATTACTACATATTAAATGGAATTTAGGATGGTTCTACGGTGTCTTTATCTTATTACTTTTAGTAGGTTCATCCAATGCTGTTAATTTAACTGATGGACTGGATGGTTTAGCCGGTGGTTTATCAGCAATCGCTTTCGTAGCCTTTGGCTTAATATCCTGGGGCAGTTATTGGATTGAAGGATATAAAGATATGGGTATCTTCTGTTTCATTCTCGTGGGAGCTATTATGGGATTTCTGGTATATAATACTAACCCAGCCAAAGTATTTATGGGTGACACCGGTAGCTTAACCCTAGGTGCTACCCTAGCCACCATCGCTATCCTTACAAATCACGAATTATCATTAGCAGTTATCGGTGGTGTCTTCGTAATAGAAACATTAACCGTTATGATTCAGATTGTATCAGTTGTCTTATTTAAAAAGAAAGTCTTCCTAATGACACCAATTCATCATCACTTCGAACGATTAGGATGGCGAGAAAACAGTATTGTTAAAGTCTTCTGGATAGCAGGATTTATCCTATGCTTACTTGCCCTAGTTTATGGCGTATGGTTATAAAAAACCAGCATCAAAAAATATATACTAATAAGAAAGCATTATATTAAAAGGAGAAATATTATTTTTAGATTCTTTGTCAAATAGTGTTGGTAGACATTAATTTGCTACATTGAATTGATAATGAAGGATGATTAATTTCATCCTTTTATTATGCCTTTATTTAAT
>CADAMI010000011.1 GCA_902788975.1 uncultured Erysipelotrichaceae bacterium
TTAATTATATCATTTACATAAAAAAAAAGAAACATAAAGTTATTTATTGTTCTGAGTCTCGATTGCTTTATCATCAATATATCTATAATTTAATTTATTATTAGAAGTAACAACCGATTCCTCAAGCTCATTCTCAAGTTCTCTTCTAGCAGTTTTAGCAATTTTACCACCTTTTTTAGCAACCACAACATTTTCTTCTAATCCAACAGGTTTTTGTTTACTAGCTATTCTTTTTGTCGCCTCTTCAGACAAATCAGCTAAAATTAATTCTATACTATCCATATTATCTCTTAATGATTCTTTTCTAAGTCCCTTATATTTTTTATATTCTTTTGAAGTCATCCCAGACCATTCTTTATATATTTCATTTGTTAGAATTGCATATTCATATCCTTCAGTTATTCCGCCATCTTTCCACACATCAGTTAATTGCTTTCTATCCTGAATACCCTTAATACGTTTAGCAATCCAATTTTCATCGTAGCCATTTGCTCTATATAAATCTATTGCTCTTTGTGCAGCAATCGAAGGATCAAATGTTTCATCTATTCTTTCACTACCTAATTTTGCTAACCATTGTTTTATTGGTTCAGCATTTTTACTTGGAATAGACTCAATAATTCTAAACATTCCTTCAATATCGACAACATCTGTCATACGATATTTACCATCTTGAGCTTTAAGTTTCAAAGCGTGACAATTTGTCACGGTTTCATTTCCTTCTTTTTTTAATCGTTGTTTAGTTTTTCTCCAATATGCTTGTTTATCCTTACTATTAGAAATAGCTCCAGCGATATCAACAACGCTAACATAATATTTTTCTTCCTGACTATTCCAAACAGTCCTTATAGTTTCATTTTTGAATAATTTATTAATTAAATATGTTTTGTCTTCTGTCATTTTTACCTCCATTCATTTTATTTGTAGCTACAATTAAATTATATCAATAAATTCATCCATTGTCAATAATAAAATCAAACAAATGTATTAACTTATAGTTAACAAAAAAGAAGTAAAAATTTATCTTTACTTCTAGTTTATCTTATTAACGGCCACCCATTGAACCGCCACCGCCGAAGGAGCCACCGCCACCTCCGCCAACAGAGAATCCACCGCCACCGCCAGAATAAGATTCTGCGGCTTGTCTTGCAGCACTAGCTGCATGAACAGTTCTTGTTGATATATTATTTATATATACGAAAGTACCATAATCTAAATTATTAGCTTCCATTTCCCTAACAATTTCTGGATATAAATTCTTAAACTGTTTAGCTACCTTTTCAGCCATTCCAAATAAATAAGCAAACATCAAGTATTCATCCCAAAGTTTTACCTCAATTGCTTCTTTATTTTTCATATCAGAAAACTCTTTCAAGAACTTCTTTAAACCATATAACTCTATACTATCCTTATATATCATATCATCCATAACATATTTTTTCTTGCATTCCTCTTTAGTAGTACGATGATATATATGTGCACTTGCCTTTAATTCATCAATTTTATAATTTTTAATTCTTGTAAATATTCCTAAAAACTTATCATAATGTTTTTTAGCCCATTTCTCAAGTTCTTTAGATTCAAGCACCCCATCTTCGCTAGCTTGATACATTACATTATATAATTCACTTTCAATTTCAGTATCAAATGATGAATTTAAAGTTAAATCAATCATACTAGTTTCTTTATTAAATATACCTTTAGATTCATTTCTAAATGCAATTTTCCCTTGTCTTAACCATTTTAAAATAATAGCTCCAAAAATATTAGTTTCCTTGTAGTCAAAATTATTTAAATTAATTAAAGCATTCGCATAATATATATCTTTATTGCAAGGAATATCTCTAAACATTGGTACATTCTTTTTATCAATAACTTTATTATCTTTATAACCATAACCATTCTTAGAAGCCGCTACTATTGCTGCAACAATAATACCAATCGGAACTATCATTGTTATAAAAGTCATAAAGAAGCCAAACAAATTAGCCCAAAAACTTTGCTTAGTTCCATAATCATATTCATATGTACCTTCATTAGCCATATTAAGTATGTCATCAAAACTGCCAAAATCTCCATTATAATTATCTGTTTTAAAAGTATTAACTGGAAATTTTGCTAACAAAACAACATAATCTTCATTAACCGAATATCCATCATTAGTCATTTCTATTTTTCCATTACTAACATAAGCTAATCCTTGATAACCATATCCCCATACATCTAATGTATCAGGAAATTCATAAAAACTACTTACAGTTACCGTGAAATTATCAAGTGTTACATTTGGAAATAATGTTTGATATACAACTTGTGCATCACTAGTATTAGTAACAAAATTAGATAAAGTATAATTAAGTATAAAACTATGTCTACTCATATCACCTTTACCAAAGCAAAGTTCTATTCCTTCACTAACATCATTAATTCCATAATAACCCCTTTTTTCTGACAATGATTCATTTACATTCCATTCCTTATATTGTAAATTTCTTCCATCCATTGATACTGTAAAATTAGATAATTCCTGATTACCTAAATTATACATTTGTTTATACCATTCAGTTCCACTATCAGCTTGAACATCCCACACCTCAGTAATTCTCGCTGTTCCATCTTCTTCTAAATAAATATCCATATCAATATTATAAATATGATCAGCATAAACATATAATGGACATAACATTAATAAAAATATAAATAACATTAATTTCTTTTTCATAATATCTATTCCTTTAACATTTTCTTACATTCTTTATATTTAGGATAATATTTTCCTACCAACAACCAAAAATTTCTAGAATGATCATGATATATAAAATGACTAAGTTCATGTACAATAACATAATCTAAACAACTTATATCATATTTCGATAATTCATAATTTAATGTAACATTATGATTCTTAATATTACATACACCCCATCTACTAGTCATTTTTCTAATCATTAAATTAGGTACTGGTATATTTTCTTCAAATATATTATACCAATAATTAAGTCTTTCTCTATATATTCTTTTTAATTCATTAAGAATATACTTATCAAGTGAACTCTTATTGAAAGCATATATCTTATCACCATTAAATTCTATTTCATTAAAACCATATATTACATCATATTTTTTACCAAAATAATAAAAATTATCACACTTATCTTGCTTTTTATTATCGATATTAATCATCTTAGTAATACTACTAATATTATCATTAATTAATTTAATAATACTATTTTTACTAGCCAGATAATTAGTAGTCACAACAATCTTACCATTCTTAACTCTAATATAAGTATTTCGATTATTCTTCTTAATTATTTCTACATCATAATAATTATCATTTATCTTAATCTGCATATATTATCCCCCTAAAGAAAAAGAGTTTAAAGTTTAAAACTCTACTTTAGGTACTTCTTTTTCTTTTTCTTCAGCTTTAAAGTATTCAAACTTTTTAAAATTAAAGATATTAGCAACAATATTTGATGGGAACATTTGAGTTAAATTGTTATATCCCATAGCTGAATCATTATAAAATTGTCTAGCATAAGTAATTTTATCTTCAGTATCTTTAAGATCATTTTGTAAAGATAAGAAGTTTTCATTAGCTTTAAGATCTGGATAAGCTTCAGCTAATGCAAATAGTTTATTTAATGCTCCAGTTAATTCATTATTAGCTTCAATTTTTTCATTAACCGTTCCTGCATTAACAGCCTTATTTCTTGCTTCAATTACTGCTGTAAATGTTCCTTCCTCATGTTTTGCATATCCTTTTACAGTTTCTACCAAGTTTGGTATTAAATCTGCTCTTCTTTTTAGTTGAATATCTACTTGACTAAATTGATTTTCTACCTTATTTCTAGCATTAACAAGTTTGTTATATACACCAATAACATAGCAAACCAAAACAAGTAATAATCCAACAACAATAACTATTCCTGTCATCTTTTATTCCTCCTATTTAAATTATATCAAACAACCTATAAAAAGTCTATATATAAAGATAAATTTTCTAGAAATTAAAAAATATAAACTACCAAAAAAATGACTCATATTAAGAGCCATTATATTTTAAATTATTTACTAATATAAACTAATTATTATTTATAAGTTTTTTTAAATACCATAATCCATAACATAGTAATAATAAGCCAACAACAATAACTATTATAAAAACATTTCCAGTTTTAGGATTAACTGTAACATTATCTCCACTATTACTACCAGGATTAGCATTATATCCAGAAGAAGTACTTGGATTTACAACAGTATTATCACCGCCACTAGGAACATTAGAATTAGTGCTACCACCAGATGTAGTGCTTGGATTAGCAGGAGTATCATTACTACCTGAATTAGTGCTACCACCAGAAGAAGTACTTGGTTCTGAAGTAGTACTATTATCATTCTCATTGGTACATTTTTGAACATTTATTGTATTACAGAAATTGCTATCAATATTATTATAACTTACATCTATTTCTTCCAATTTAGTATTATGACTTAAATCTATTGATGACAATCTGTTTCTTGCTATATATAACATTTTAAGTTCAGGATTATTACTTACATCTAATGTGGTTAATTGATTATTAAAAACATTCAAAGATATTAAAGCTGTATTTTTACTTACATCTAATTCAGTTAATCTATTATTTTGCAACCGCAAAAATGTTAATTTTGAATTATGTGACACATCTAATTCAGTTATTTTATTATAACTCAAATACAAATGTGTTAATTCCAAATTATGTGATATATCTAATCCAATTAATTCATTATTTTGCAAAAACAAATATGTTAATTTCGAATTATGTGACACATCTATATTAACAATCTTATTTTTTTCTAAATTTAGCCAGTTTAAATTTGTCATATATTCAAGGCCTTTAACACTTACAATTTCTTTTTCATCACAATCTAAAGAAGATAGTGTACTTAGTAATGACTCCCTTATTACTCCGTTTGAATCATAACCACTAGATCCAACCTTCTCTTTGACACAATTATAGAAATTTAAATCATCAAATTTAGCATCCGGAATATTTACCGAAAAAGTTCTCTTTAAAACTAAGAATATCACTAATACAAAAAAAACAATTATTAAAGCAAGATACCTAACTTTTAATAACTTATAATTTTTATTCATGATATATCACTCCATATTATGGATAAATTATAACACAAAAATAATTATCCATCAACAATTTTTATTAATTTTAAAATAATTAATTGTTTTTTTAAACAATAAATATGTTGTTTAATTAATTTAATAATATGCATAATTTTACTAATAATTGTCAATATTAATAATGGTGATTAAATGGAAAATATAGATATTAGAAAATATATTATTGAAAATTTTAAAGAAGACAATGAAGAGAAAATTAGAGACTCTATTGAAACAACAATTAAATTTAAAGATGAAGATGCTCTTATTGGTTTAGGCGTCTTATTTGAACTTTTATGGGAAAAATCAACCGAAGAAGATAAAAACAAATATCTTAAATTAATAAATGATAATATTAAAAACAATTAAAATAACCTGATATACAGGTTATTTTTTAATTTCATCTAATATTTCTTTAATAACTACTCTTTCATCAAAAGGATATCTTTTACCTTTTATTTCTTTATAATCTTCATGTCCCTTGCCAATCAACATAATAATATCCCCTTTTTTACCATTAACTATTGCATATTTAATAGCTTCTTTTCTGTCAGGTATTATTATGTATTCACAATTAGTCTTATGCATACCAACTAAAATATCCTTAGCAATATCATCAAATTCTTCATAACGATTATTATCTTCAGTAATAATACAAAAATCTGAATATTTACCAGCCATTTCTCCCATTTCATAACGTCTATCTTTACTTCGATTACCACCACAACCAAAGATTGTTACAATTCTACCTGGATCATAATCTCTAATGGTACTAAGGATACTTTCCGTACTTACCCCATTATGAGCATAATCGATAAGTAATGTAAAATCATCTGATACATGTACTGGTTCTACTCTTCCTTTGACATGAAAATCAGCTAAAGCTTCTTTAATAAATTTATCATCTATTCCTAACATATGTGTTGTTAAAATAGCTGCTAACGCATTATATGAAGAAAATTTACCAGGACTACTTATCTTAAATGTATCCTTTACTAATCCATCAGTAGTAAGTTCTATACCAATAAATCTTTTATCTCTAAGTAACTTGATATCCTTTACTCTTAAATCAGCTCTTTCATCATAGCCATAAGTATTAATTGAGGCATCTCCACCTTGGACCATATCATAAAAATGATTATCATCTATATTAAATATTCCATGATTACATTGATTAAATAATTTAGCTTTACTTAAAATATAATCTTCCATATTAGGGTGTTCATTCTCACCAATATGATCTTGTGTCAAATTAGTAAATATTCCAAAATCAAAGATAATATCATTTACTCTATCATATTTTAAAGCTTGACTAGATACTTCCATCACCATAAAATCCATCTTTTTCTTGACCATTTCATCCATATATCTAATAGTTTCATATGATTCTGGAGTAGTATTTTTAGCTGGATATACTTTATCACCAATGTATACCCCTGTTGTACCAATAAGTCCACATTTATAACCTGCTTCTTCCAATATTCTCTTAATCATAAAACTAGTCGTTGTCTTACCTTTAGTACCAGTAATAGCTATTGTTTTAAGTTTACTTTGTGGATATCTAAACAGTCTCATTGATAATTTAGATAATATTTTTCTGGTATCTTCAACTTTAATAACCGTTACATCTTCAGATATTTCAATATCTTTTGATATTAAAATAACTTTAGCACCATTTTTTATTGCATCTTTAATATAATCATGTCCATCTACAACTGATCCCGGAATAGCCATAAACAATACACCATCTTTAGCTTTTCTAGAATCATATGCAATATCATTAATTTCAGTTTCGATATCACCTTTAATTAAAGTGTATTTTATTCCTTCAAACAATTCTTTAAGTTTCATCTTACCACCATCTATATATTTTATTCTTGAGTAGATATTTCTACCACTACGTTTTCTGCTTTAAGTTCATCTTTAAAAGTATCTTTAAATACCACTAATTCCTTTTTAATAACATCCGGATATACAACTTTTGTTGACTTTATAGCTTCGTAAATATGCTTAAATTTTACTTCACTACTATTATCAAAAAGTGCTGTCGAAAAACATTGTCTTAATACAGTTAAAGCAATATCAGGGTATCTTGAAGATATTTCATAGACTCTCTTATATTCGCTAGTCATATTAACGATAAATTTCATAATATTTTCTTTAATAAAATCTGTATAATTTAGTTTAACACCTGTCTGATATTCAATTTTAGGTACTGTTCTCATAAGTATTTGTACACACATTTCTTGTGTTGGCTCCGATATATCAATTCTTTCAAATCTTCTAACAAATGCCTTATCACGAAGCACATATCTTTCATACTCTTCGGTAGTCGTAGCTCCAATTAACTTAACGGTTCCTCTACCGAGGCCCTCTTTAAACATATTTGCTAAATCCATTGGTCCATTGGCAGTACTTGCTCCCATCAACATATGAATCTCATCAATAAAAACAATTATCTTATCACGGGTTTTAAGCTCGTTAACTAGTTGCATTACCTTATTTTCCCCATCAGTAGTGCCAACAAGTGATGGTGTACTAATTTTATATACTTTATATCCTTGCAATGCTTTGGGCATATCATTTAACTGCATACGATAAGCTAGTCCCTCAACAATTGCCGTTTTACCAATACCTGGTTTACCAACTAAACAAGCTGATTTTTCGGGTGTAAGTAAAGCTAACACTAATTCCTTTAATTCTTTATCACGGGCTATAGCCGGATTAGTAATATACTTATTTGCTGTTAAATCTTCACCATATCTATCTAAAAAACTATCCGTATTATTCACAAATATCACCTATTTTCTTAAAAATATTACTATTATAATAATTCTTCTATTTCTTTTTTTATATCTTTATTATTTATCTTTTCCATTATTTTTCTTAATTTATTATCTTTTTCATATAACTTAAGTTTATCTTCATATTCGTATAATTTACTTACTACACTTTTAATACCTTTATGAATTGCATTCCTACTTTTATCTTCATTTTCACTAATTTCTGATAATGATAAATTATCAAAGTAGTATTCTTCAAAATATTCTCTTTGCTTATCACTGAGTAATTCGCCATAATAGTCATATAAAATAATAATATATTCTCTATCTTCCATTATGCTAACCTCATAAATGTATAACCTAAAGAAGCAAATATTAAAAGCACCCCAATAACAAACAATATATACATTAAATTCTTTTTATCATCTTTTATGTAATAGCATACTGAAAAAACAAATAATGCTAACATCAACATAAATGATGGAATAAATGCTGTATTATAAAATATTGATAATAATAACGTTCCTAAAGTTACTAGTAATGATGTTAAACAAAAGTTTTTAATTAATCTTTTATTTTCCATTATATCCTCCTAAAGATCTTTAAATAATCCATATATATATTTCTCTATATCAAATGCTTCAATTTGATCTTCTCTTTCACCTAAACCAACAAATTTAACAGGTATATTAACTTCTTCTTTAATTGCTAAAACAATTCCACCTTTAGCAGTACCATCTAATTTTGTTAATACTATTCCTGTAATATCCGTAATCTCTTTAAATGATTTAGCTTGACTAATACCATTTTGACCAGTAGTTGCATCAATTACTAATAAAGTTTCATGAGGAGCTTCTGGAATAATCTTCTTTATTACTCTATTTATTTTAGCTAATTCTTCCATCAAATTATTCTTATTTTGTAGTCTTCCCGCAGTATCGATCATTACCATATCATATTTTTCATTTTTTGCTATTTCTAATGCATCATATATAACTGATGATGGATCTTTAGAACTACCACTTACAACTCTAGTACCAGTTCTATTACCCCACTCCTCTAATTGTTCTATTGCCCCAGCTCTAAAAGTGTCTCCAGCTACCAGCATTACTTTCTTACCCTTGTTTTTATACATATTAGCAATTTTACCTATTGTTGTAGTCTTTCCTACTCCATTAACTCCAACAAATAAAATTACTGTAGGACCATTATCAATAAAATGAATCTTACTATCAATAATATTATTACCAACATACATAACAAATAATTCATCGACAATTATTTCTTTTAAAATATTACTGTCCGTTATCTTTTCACTTTTTACTCTATCTTTAAGCCTATCGACAAATGTCATAACGGTATTAATACCAATATCAGCCATTATCAAAATATTTTCTAATTCTTCAAAATAATCTTCATTAATATTTTTATATTTTTTTGATAAATTAGCTAACTGGCTAACAAACTCTTCTCTACTTTTCTTAAGTCCTGTATCATAATTTTTTATTTCTTCTTTAATCTCATTATTTTTATTACTAAAAACATTCTTTATCTTACTAAATAACCCCATACCTAACCTCCATAATTACTAATAATATAATTTTTTAATACTTCTTTATCATTTTTTAATGTACCATAAACTATCTTCTTTTCAATATCATTTGTTATTTCTTTTAAATAATTTCCAGGTTCTTTATTAAGTATATTAGCTATTTCTATCCCATTAACCATAATATCTTTTCTAGTTTTAATTGGTAAACTAGTATATATCTTATTAATTTTTTGATAACTAATTTTCTTAATATTACCAACAACACTACTTACATATAATCCATTTTTATATATTGAATAAGCATCAATATCTTCATTTAACATTAATCGTATTTTATTAATATTATCCTTCTCAACTTTAGAAAATAGATAATCGACGCTTATATGTAATTGACTCCATATACCAATAATATCATCACATAGTTCTATTTCTCTTAAATTATCTAATCCTAAATATTTATCTAATTCTAATTCTATTATTAAATCTCTTCCCTTTTCTTTATTTCTAGCAGCAAATATTTTATCAAGTTCTTCTTTCTTCCTTGAATTAGAAAGATATTTAAGTAAATAACCATATTTTTTTATATAACTTTTAGTTTTATCATCAATATTAAAATCCAAACATGCCGCAAATCTAATAGCTCTAAGTATTCTTAAACTATCCTCTTTTAATCGATATCTAGGGTTCCCTACCGTTGTAATAATTTTATTGTCTATATCTTTTCTAGCATCTAATAAATCAATATAATTACCATCACTATCAATACATAAAGTATTAATAGTAAAGTCTCTTCTTAATAAATCCTTTTTTAAATCAGTTACATATTTTATTTTAATAGGCTTACGATTATTTTCATACTTAATATCTCTTCTAAAAGTAGTTACATCAAATATAACTCCTTTATAAATTACTCTAACAGATCCATATCCTACATCACTAACTCCATCAGTATCAAATATTTCCATTATTTCTCTCGGTTTAGCATCTGTACATATATCTATATCATTTGTTTTTATCCCTAAAATTTTATCTCTTGGATATCCTCCAACAATATAAGCCTGATATCCATATTTTTTAAAAATATTAAGCACTCTAATAGCCTTATTATACATGTAACCACCCATAATAATTATATCATAAATATCCCATTATTAATACCATTATTTCCAATTTTACATATTATTTATTTAATGTATTATTTCCAATTTTTAGTTAATACTACAAAAGAAAGGATGATTATATGATACCTAAAAGAAACTATTACTTAAATGATTATTTCGATATGTTTAATATGCCCTTAAATAAAGAATATATGAAAACAGATATTTATGAATTAGATAACAAATACTATTTAGAAATTGATCTACCTGGTATAAAAAAAGAAAATATTAAAATTAATTATGAAAATGGCTATTTAACTATATCTGCCGAAAAAAACGTTTTATCATCAGGACCAAATACCTATATTAGAAGAGAAAGATTTTATGGTGAAATAAAAAGAAGTTTCTATATTGGTATAAAAAAGGACACTGACCTAAAAGCTAAATATTTTAATGGTATTTTAACTATCACTTTTCCCAAAGCTGATATTCCCAAAAAAGAAACAAAAAACATAACTATATCATAAAGTTATGTTTTTTTATTAAAATAATCTTAAAATATCATTAAATGTTACATATATTAATAATCCAATAATTAACATAAAGCCAATTGAATGAATCATATTTTCTACTTTTTTAGAAACTGGTTTTTTAAATACTTTTTCAATAATTAAAAATAATATTCTACCTCCATCGAAAGCTGGAAAAGGTAATAAATTAATTATTCCAACATTAATAGATAAATAAGCTACCAAATATAAAACAGCTTCAAGTCCTTCTTTAGCTTGTGAATCAATAATTGTAAATATACCGACAGGACCAGATAATTGATCAACCCCTACTTTACCAGTAAACAAGTATTTTAATGTATCAATCATACTTCCAAATAAAGAAATCGTTCTTTTAAAAGCATAAACTATTGACTTACCAAAGCCATACTCTTTCTTATATTCAGGCGATAATCCATATTTATAACTTGTATTTCCTTCTTCATCAGTAACCTCTATTGGTGTAACTTCATATTTAACAATATTACCATTATTTTTTTCTACTTCAAATACAACCATTTCTCCATTAGTAGTCTGTAATTTAACAAGTCCTTGATCCCAGCTTTTAACCCTTTCACCATTAATTGAAATTAATAAATCGCCTGATTCAAGTCCAGCATTAAAAGCAGGATAATCTGTAATAACATTTCCAATAATAGGCGTTGTAGATATAGCTCCATAAATTATAGCACTAATAAATAGTATCAAGAAAGCAAATAAGAAATTATTAAATGGTCCCGCAAATAGTACTAAGAATCTCTGAATAAAACTCTTATTACACATTTGTCTATCACTAGGTATTTCTTTGTCTTCGACATCCTCTCCAGCAATCATGACATAACCACCAAGTGGTACAGCTCTAACACAAAATTCCGTTTCGCCATTTTTTTTCTTTTTACCAAATATTTTTTTACCCATCCCTATTGAAAATTCATAAACGTAAATATTAGCTAATTTAGCAAAAATAAAATGTCCAAATTCATGAATAGCAACGATTGAACCTAAAATTAAAATAAACCATAAAAGTGACAAAATATTCATAACAAATCCTCCTTATAACATACTTAATATTAATGAAAATCCTAAAGATACATATATAACACTATCAAATCTATCAAGAATACCTCCATGACCCGGTATTAAATTTGAATAATCTTTTTTATTAAAATAACGTTTTATACTACTAAACATTAAATCGCCAATTTCTGATAATAATGTTAAAACTATACACAAAACAATACATTTAAATAATGTTGCATTGCCAACTACGTTGTAGTAATAAACCGTTCCAATTAATACTCCCATAAAAGTTCCAATAATTGTTCCTTCAATTGTCTTATTTGGAGATATACTTGTAAACTTATGTCTACCTATTAAACTTCCTCCAATATAAGCATATGTATCAGTTATAAAAGCAATTATAAAAATAAATATACATTTTGAAATATTTGTATCTCTCAAAAATATAATATTTCCAAATGACAATCCTAAAAAATAAACAATTCCTAAAACATATAAACAATCATTAATATTATATAATTTATTATCATTCATAAAAATAATCGGAATACTTAACATAAGTATAGGCAATAATATAGTGATATTCGTATCTATCATATAAAAAGTTTTATTTAATGTAATCAATACCAAACTAATTATTCCTAATAATTTAATAAATTTTAATTTGTTTAAATTATCTTCATACTTTATATTAAAAAATTCATTAAATGCAAGTATAGCAGTTATCATCATTACTAATCCAAATAATTTACTACTTATTATCAAACAACTTATTAGAATTAACAATAAAATAATTGCTCCAATAGTTCTCTGTTTCATTCATATCACTCTCTACGTAAATTATACTAAAAAAAAAGTAATTAGACAACTAATTTACTTTCGTTTACACATTTTTTATTTCATTTCCCTTCTCACATCGATTACCCCAATGATCAATCAAATCATTATTTTTATAAACTGTAACAATCTCACAATTATTAGCACATCTTCCGCAACTAGCTATTCTCGTTTCTATATTATAATTATCGATATCAAAATCGAAAACTCTTTCTTCTTTGCTATCTCTTGCCATTATTGCTATTCCAATTGCTCCCATTAAATGAGAATTTTTATTAACAATAATCTTTTCTCCCGTAATTTCTTCAAAAGCTTTAACTACAGCTGCATTTTTACTTACACCTCCGTTAAAAACAATTGGTGTCTGTATTTTTTTTCCCTTAGCAACATTATTTATATAATTTGTAGCTATCGCACGACATACTCCCGCTATTATATCTTCTTTTTTGTATCCTGCTTGAATCTTGTGAATTAAATCTGATTCTGCAAAAACCGTACATCTAGCGGCAATATTAACTTTATTTTTACTACTAAAAGCTACTTTTGCTACATCTTCAATCTTAACATCTAGTCTTTTAGCAAGAGAACTAATAAAAGCTCCTGTCCCAGCTGCACATAATGTATTCATCGCATAATCAGTAACAATACCGTTGTTGACAAGCGTAATTTTCGAATCTTGCCCACCAATTTCAAATATTGTTCTTACATCCGGATAAAATCTTATCGTCCCAATGGCATGAGCCGTTATTTCATTCTTAATTGTTGTCGCATCTAACATTGTCCCAATTAATTTTCTAGCTGATCCTGTTGTTCCGACCGAAACAACTTTATAATTATCAGTATCTATTTCTTCACGCATATTTTTAACAACTTGTTTAACTGCTCCAATCGGATTTCCTTCGGTATATATATAAGAACTAGCCATTATATTATCATATTCATCAATAATAACTCCCTTTGTTGATATTGAACCAATATCGATTCCCATATAAAGTTTATTCATTTCATTCACCTAAAAAAATTATATGCTTTGGTAAATAAAAAATATGTCGAAACCTGTTATTATATGTATGCTATTTATCTACATATTTTTAATTTCCATTGTGAGACAATATAAACAAGAGGTGAACTTTATGGCAAAAGAACCATACACCAATAAAAATATTTATGATACTGTCAGAATGAACATTAGAAAATATCGTATAGAAAAAGGGATGACACAACAAGAACTAGCTGATGCTTCAGACTTTAGTCATGGCTACATTCGTGAAATTGAATCAATCCATATGGGATCAACATTTTCCCTAGATGCCGTTGAAAAAATAGCTAATGGCTTAGGCATTAATTTTAAACTTCTATTCGATGAAAACGATATACAAAAAAATAACAAGTAGTTAAATCTACTTGTTTTTTTATTTTAACCAATCTTTCCCATCAACAATTCTGTTGGTAATCATCGCTGAAGCACTATCACCTACTACATTAAGTATCGTTGCTGGCGAGTCGATAATTGTGGCAATAATTGTAAGTATTGGCAAGGCCGCTACTGGATATCCGAGCATAGTTATAATTAACATCTCTGATATTGTACCTCCGCCAATAGGAACTGCTGTTACTAAAAGTGTTGCTACAAGGGCAATACCCATAATTTTAAATATTGATATATCACCCATACCATTAAATAAATATACCAAAAACATTATTTTAAATACACTTCCAATAACCGATCCGTCTTTATGGAAACTTGTTCCTAAAGAAACTGTTGTTTCAGCGACATCAGGAGAAACACCAATTTTCTTTGTACACTCAATATTTACTGGCATTGATGCAGCTGATGAACATGTTGCTAATGAAGTTATCGTAGATGGAATAATATTACTCCAAAATCTTTTAACCCCTAATTTTCCACCACTAATAAAAGCAAATAATGAATATATTACGAAATAGAAAAATACTGATGTTAATAGATAAATTATAAATGTTTTAATGTATCCAACTGCAATTGAACCGCCAAATGTTCCTACCATTGCAGCAAAATAACATCCAAGTCCAATAGGTGCATAATACATAATAATTTTAATAAAATTCATTAAAATATCAGTTGCAGATTCTATAAACTTAAAGAATGGATCTGCCTTTTCCTTAGACACACTCATAGCTATACCCACTAATATAGATACAACTATTAACGCTATCATATTATCTCTTGATAATAACTTAGCAAAATCATTAACAGAAACTGCCTGCACTGTTCTATCAAGAACATTTAATTCTGTACTTTCGGTAGTTTCGTCATCCAAAGCTAAACTTTCTTTTATTTGTTCTCCATTCTTCGTATCAACAAGTTTAAATGAATAAGTACTAACTACCCCAATTAATACTGCCACAACTGAAGTCATTAAGAAAACTAAAAACGTTGTAACAAGTATCTTACCAATTCTCTTTGGTTGTTTCATTTTATATATTGAAGAAGTAATTGTTAAAAAGATTAATGGAACAACTACTATTAACAACATATTTAAAAATAAATCGCCAAATGGGCTTAATGCACTTGCTCCCTCTCCCCATATTAATCCAACTATTCCTCCAATAATAATTGCTCCAAGTAAAATAATCATCGACTTATAATTTTTTAATTTTTTCATCTTTTTCTCCTCTCATACTATAAGTATATAAATAATATGTCGAATTTACCACTAATACAGCTCCACAGCAAATAATTATTTTATTCTAAAAATCCACATCAATTTGTTGTAAACTACCATAAATAATGATATTATTAAATAAAGGAGTGTATTTTATGTCTAATTATATCAAGTTAAATAATAATGATTCTCACTTATCACTAGGAAATATGTTTAATATTATTAAAAAATTATCTATCAACAAATCTAGTGCCATTCAAACCGAGATTTTTTGCATTCTCTTTTCTATTGATAATATATCAGAAACTACCGTTGGTAATTACTGTACCGGCTATCGTGCCATTGGTTCAAACTATAAACAAATATATTTAAATTACAAAAAGAAATATCAAAGCAATAAAAATATTCTTATCCCTACAATCAACAATTTAATATCTATTATCGATGGTTATATCTATGATATGACCACTATAAACGAAATAAATGATAGTAAATCATTAAAAAATCTATGTAAAAATTTAAACATCCTAGTCAAAAATGATTTACATGTTCCAACTAGTCTTAAAAAAAATCTCTTAAATTATTTAAGTAGCAATAATTATTATGAATATATCTGTGAAGTATTATTTTTTATTATCCTAGAAAAAAAACAACCCCTATACGAAGAAGACCTTGTCAACGAAACAATTGAAGAAATCTTATCGAAAACCAATATTTCTCTTAATGATTTAAAAAAATATTTACAAATTGAATTTAAAGAGGGTATTAGTTTTATTCCCTCTTTAAAAAAATTAGCTAAAGAAAATAATCCATATGCCCTATATCAACTAGGTAATTTAGAATACACCGGTATCATTACTGGTTATCCAAGATATGAAGAAGCCTATAATTATCATAAACAAGCTGCTAGTTTTAATCACCCAACATCATACTGGATGTTAGCTCATATGATCTTAAATAAAAAAATAGGTTCATTAAGTGATAGTGATATAACATTAGCTAATGAATATTTAGATAAAGCCATTTCCCTTAATAGTATATCAGCCCTAAATACCAAAGGATTGTGTTATTTAAATGGGTGGAACAAAGATAAAAAAATAGATATTGATAAAGCAATCAGTTACTTTAAAAAAGCCATAAAAGAAAAATACATTTATGCTTATAATAACTTAGGTAGAATTTATGAATCCCAAAAGCATTATGAAAAAGCCCTTGAATATTTTCTTGTTAGTGCAGACGAAGAAGAAAGTTGGGCTTGTAACAAAGTAGCTTTATATTACTATAACGGATTAGGTACAAATAAAGATATTGAAAAAGCATACTACTATTTTAATCTTGGCGCCAACGCACCAATTAATAATCGTAATAATTGGAATATTTATAATTTAGTAGTCCTCTTTTACTTAAAAGGAAATGCTACCTTAGGCATTAAAAAAGATATAGACAAATCTATATTATTATTAGAAAATTTAAAGAATTTTGATAAAGCTGAGGAATTGCTATTATATACCTATTATGAAAAATATTTAACAAGCAAAAGTATTGAAGATTTAAATAAAGTTAAGTATTATCTAAGCATATTAAACAACACTCTTGAAACCAAACAAAAAAAGAAAATAGAACAAGAATTAAATAAAATTTATGATTATAACATAAATATTAAATTATGAATTTTCTTCTTTGCACTCACCATTTCCCAAAAACTTATATCCATCAGTTGTAAACTGAACTTGATCAGTATCTTCTAATCTATTTGTTTTACTTACTTCATTAAAATAATTTCCATCTTTTAATGTCTGTATACCAACCATACAAGAATTACTACTATCTGAAAAATCACATACATCATTTAATGAAAAATATATTTTTGCAGCATTTTTTGCTAGTTCAATTTGTTCTTCGCATTCCTTTACATCTCTTCTTTCTAATGATGAACTAACTGAAGTAACAACTACTAATGACATACTAACTAAAATGACAATTACCGCTAATAATTCAATTAACGTAAATCCTTTTTTATTCATAATAAATATCCACCTCTATTTACTCAATAATATCATATTTTAATGTATAAGTAAATAAGCAACTACATATATTTTATTGGTGGTATACATGAAAATAATTAAAATAATTGGCCTTTTTTGTATCTTCTGTATAACTTTCTTTTATACTGAAAAAGTAATAAACGTTACCTTAAATCAAGATGAATTAATGATAAAAATAAAAGAATATGCCAAAAAAAATAATATTGATCCTACTAATGCTACTATTAGTGAGGATACTATTACTCCAGGAACAATTGGCAAATATATTGATGAAGAAGCTAGTTATAAAACAATGAAAAAAATTGGTTATTTTGAACCATCTTTGATCGTATATAAAAACATTTATCCCGAAATATCAATTTATAACAATTATAATAAGTATATTACTACTGGTAATAACCAAAATAAAAACATTGCCCTTATCTATATCCTAAACAATTTTAACACTCTCGATAATATTTTAGATATCACAAACAAATATAATATTAAAATAAATTTCTTTATTGATAGTAATTTATTAAGTAACAATATCAACATAATAGATAATATTGGCAATAATGAAATATATAATTATGGTAATAATGGTACATATACCAAAGATAATCTTATAATCACTAATAACATTATTAATAACAAATCAAACAACAAATCTATCTTTTGTTTATTTTTAAATAAGAATGAAACATCTATAAATAATTGTGCTAACAATAAAATGTTATCACTATATACAGATAGATATAACAATTACTATAACATTAAAAATAGTCTCGAAAATGGTAAAATATTTCTAATTGATAATACCAAAGAATTACCTATAGTAATTGAATACATTACTAGTAAAGGATATGATATCGTATCACTAACTGAATTAATAACCGAATGAAGACAAAGTGTCTTCTTTTTATTTATAAAGAATCTTGATTTTTAAAGAATGTTTTTGCTATAATAATTCTGAAAGTTGTGATAATTATGAAGTTATGTGAAGTAGATAAAAGTAAATTAGCCCCAATGATGGCTCACTATGTTGAATTAAAAGAAAAAAATATGGATACCATTATCTTATATCGACTAGGTGACTTTTATGAAATGTTCTTTGAAGACGCTGAATTAGTAAGTCATGAATTAGAATTAACTCTTACTGGTAGAAATGCTGGTTTAGATGAAAGAGTGCCCATGTGTGGTGTTCCATATCATGCTGTTGATATCTACATTGATAAATTAATTAAAAAAGGATATAAAGTTGCTATCTGCGAACAATTAGAGGATCCTAAAAGTGCTAAAGGAATGGTTAAAAGAGATATCACCGAAGTCATCTCTAGTGGCACTGTTATAACAACTAATTCTTTAAATGAAAAAGAAAATAATTATATTGGTAGTATCTATTCCCTAGATTATTGTTATGTTCTTACGTATAGTGATATTACTACTGGTGAAATATATGGCGAAATAATCGAAAATGATAATACCCTATTAATAAATAAAATAATTTTTCTAGGCATTAAAGAATTAATTGTTAATTCTAAAACTAATAACGAAATCATATCAGTCTTAAAAAGTACTTATAAATTACCAATAACAGTAATAGATGATATCTTAGATAATGAAGAACATAATTATATTTATAGTGATATTGCAGATAACAGATATATTGTCGGTATTAAACATTTAATAAATTATTTAATTAACAATTTAAAAAGAAATATCTCCCATTTTCAAAAACTAGTTATTAGAAAAAATAATGAGTTTTTAAAAATGGATGTTCATACCAAAAGAAATCTTGAATTAACTGAAAGTATGCGTAACAAAGAAAGAATGTATTCGCTACTTTGGCTTCTAGATGAAACTAAAACTGCTATGGGTGGTCGTCTTCTTAAAACATGGTTAGAAAATCCTTTAGTTGATAAAGCAAAAATTGAAGCTCGTTACGATATTATTGCTACCCTTCTTGAAGAATTTTTCCTAAGTGAAGATTTACGCAAATATTTATATGATGTTTATGATTTAGAAAGATTATGTGGTCGTATTTCATTAGGATCCGCAAATGCTAGAGATTTAATCCAATTAAAAGAATCTCTAAAAATACTACCAAATATCAATAATATTTTAAAGAAAATAAAATATGAAGAATTACCAGACGTTAGTGATTTATATAACTTACTTGAGTCTTCTCTTTATGAAACTCCTCCACCTACTCTAAAAGAAGGATATTTAATCAAAACTGGTTATAATAAAGAATTAGATGAATTAAAAGACTTACGTAGTGGTGGCAAAGATTTTATAAGTAATTATGAACAAGAAGAACGAGTTAAAACTGGTATTAAAAATTTAAAAGTTGGTTTTAATAAAGTATTTGGTTATTATATTGAAATATCTAAAGGAAACCTTCCATTAGTTAAAGAAGAATATGGTTATATCAGAAAACAAACTCTAACAAATTGTGAAAGATTTATTAATCCTATTCTTAAAGAAAAAGAAGATTTAGTATTATCGGCTGAAGAAAAAATAATTAATATGGAATATGATTTGTTTATTGATATCAGAAATACTTGTAGTAAATATGTCCATACATTACAAACTATTGCTAAAATAATTAGTGAAATTGATGTCCTACTATCATTTGCTTTAATAAGTGAAAAATATAATTATGTAAGGCCAACATTAACTGAAGATCATAATTTAGAAATAATCGAAGGAAGACATCCCGTTGTTGAAAAAGTAATCAAAGATTCTTATATTCCAAACGATATTGTTATGGATAATAATACTTCAATTATCTTGATCACCGGCCCTAACATGGCTGGTAAAAGTACATATATGAGACAGCTTGGTATTATCACAATTATGGCGCAAATTGGTTGCTATGTTCCTGCTAAAAAGGCTACCCTTCCTATTTTTGATAAAATATTCACCAGAATTGGTGCTAGCGATGACCTCGTTAGTGGCGAATCAACATTTATGGTCGAAATGACCGAAGCTGCCAACGCTATTAAAAACGCTACTCCTAATAGTTTAATCCTTTTTGATGAATTAGGTAGAGGTACTGCTACTTTCGATGGTATGAGCCTAGCCCAAGCCATTCTTGAATACATCAATAATAAAATTGGTTGTAAAACATTATTTTCAACCCACTATCACGAATTAACTGATTTAGAAAATACTCTAGATAAACTAATAAATAAACATGTATCAGCTGAAGAAAAAGACGGTCATATTACCTTCTTACATAAAGTTAAAAATGGTTCAATTGATAAAAGCTATGGTATAAATGTAGCCAGATTAGCTAATTTACCTAAAGAAGTTACTGATAGAGCCTCTGAAATTCTTAATGTTTATGAAAAGAAAGAACAAAAAAGAGATATCGTCATTCAAACAACCTTGCCTTTAGATTTTAAAGAAGAAAAGAATGAAATTGAAGAAACTATTAAAGAAACTAATGTTTTAGAATTAACTCCTATGGATGCCATTAATCTACTCTATGAACTAAAGAAAAAAGTAAAATAATTAAAAGAAATGTCTATACAACGACATTTTTTTTATGCTATAATTATTATGGTGATAAAAGATGTATGACGTTATAATCGTTGGTGCCGGTCCTGCCGGCTTATTCGCAGCTTATGAATTGATAACTAAAAACAAGAATTTAAAGGTGGCTATTCTAGATAGAGGAAATGCAGTTAAAACGCGTGTATGCCCGATGAATAAATTAGGTATACCTTGCCAAAACTGTAACCCTTGTAATATTCTTTCTGGATATGGTGGTGCTGGTACATTTTCCGATGGTAAATTAAACTATATCCACAAACTTGGAAAATCAGATTTAACCAAATATATGCCCGAATCATCTGCTATTAAATTAATTGATGAAACCGAAGAAATATTTAACAAATTTAAAATGGATGCTGAAGTATATCCATCAAACATGGATGAAGCTGAAGCAATTAAGAAAAAAGTAGCCATTGCTGGTGCTAAATTATTAATTATTAAACAAAAACACCTAGGTTCTGATCATTTACCAGAATATATTAATGGTATTTGTGATTACTTAACTAAAAAAGGTGTTGAATTAATTGATAGATGTGATGTTTTAGATATCAGTACTATTGATGAAAATAGTCATGAAATAATTTGTAAATTAAAAGGTAAAGATAAAAAATACAAAGCAAAGAAAGTAATTGTTGCCCCAGGTAGAACTGGTGCTAAGTGGATTCAAGAATTAGCTGATAAATATAAAATTCCATATTATTCTCAATCAATTGAAATTGGTGTCAGAGTTGAAGTAAGAAAAGATATTATGGAAGATATCACTAATGTTATTTATGATCCAACAATATTCATTAAAACCAAAACTTATAGTGATGAAATAAGAACTTTCTGTACCAATCCTGGAGGCTTTGTTGCCAAAGAAAATTATTATGGATATATCTGTGTCAATGGTCATGCTTTAAAAGATGTAAAATCAAATAATACAAACTTTGCATTCATCTCTAAAGTAAACTTAACCGAACCAGTAACCAATACTAGACTATATGGTGAATCTATCGCCCGTATTGCCAATGTTTTAGGTGATGGAAAACCAATTATTCAAAGCCTAAAAGATTTACGTAATGGTAGACGAAGTGAATGGCATCGAATTAACAAAGGATTTATTGAACCAACACTAAAAGATTGTGTTGCTGGTGACTTAGCTTTAGTTATGCCACACAGAATTATTACTAATATCCTTGAAGGCTTAGAAACATTAGATAAGATAATACCTGGTGTCAACAATGATGATACTCTACTATATGGGCCTGAAATTAAATTCTTCTCTAATGAAATAGAAACTAATAATGACTTTAAATTAGAAACAGATAATATTTATTTCGTTGGCGACGGTGCTGGCAAAGCCGGTAATATTGTTACTGCCGCAGCAACCGGTTTAGTAGCCGCTAGAGATATCTTAACAAAGTGCAAATAGCACTTTTTTTCTTGCAATAATGCCTATTTTTTGATATCATTTTATTAGAGTAAAGAGGTATAAATATGATTAAATATATTATCTTAACCTTATTAGGTTTTTATTTATTAATAAAAGGATCAGATTTCTTTGTTGATGGCATTGCATCTACATCCAATAATTTAAAAATCCCAAAATTAATAATTTCTTTATCGATTGTTGCTTTTGGTACTAGCACTCCAGAATTATTTATTTCATTTAAAAGCTTGCTAAGTGGTAATAACGATATCGTATTTGCTAATGTCATTGGTTCAACAATCGTCAATTCTATGTTAGTTCTAGGAGTTGCTGCCATGATTAAACCGATGAGAATTAAAAGTGAAACCGTCAAAAAACAATTACCAATTCACTTTGCCATAATTTTATTCTTATCTATATTACTATTAGACAAAACCCTTAATGGTGGTATAAATACAATTACTAGAAGTGATGCTCTAATCTTATTTACTGTCTTTCTATATTTCATATATTACATTATTAAATTTAATAAAAGTCAAAATAAAGAAAAAATTATTGAAAAACCAAAATGGAATTTAAGTAAATCAATTATTATTGGTTTAATTGGCTTAATATTTATTGCCATCGGTAGTGATTTAGCTGTCGATAGCTGTGTCAACATCGCTAATTATCTTCATGTTAGTCAGAAAATAATTACCATGGTTATTTTAGTAATTGGTACATCAACTCCCGAATTAATAATGGCTATTACCTCAGTCAAAAAAGGAGAATATGATATTATTATTGGTAACATAATTGGTACAAATATCTTCAATATTGGCTTTGTCTTAACTTTACCAATTATTATCTTTGGTGGTGTAAACACTACTTCATTCTTCTTTCCTGATATGTTTATCATGACAATATCAGGACTAATCCTTTATGTATTTGCTAAAGATGACCGAAAGTTAGATAAAGTTGAAGGAATAATAATGTTAACAATATTCTTAATATATTATGGTTATATTTTGCTAACATAAAAAGCGTTAATCAAAATGATTAACACTTTTTTATTCGCTTCTCAAAGCTTCAACTGGATCTTTTTTAGATGCTGCTCTAGCTGGAATTAAACCGCCAATTAATGTAAGAATAATACTTAATACAACTAAAATAATTGCACTCTGTATAGCTAAAGCCGCACTAAGTGGAATATTACCGGTATAATGATGTAAAATACCATTAATAATTGGAATTAATGTATATGATATACCTATTCCAAATAATCCAGATAATAAACCAATAATAAATGTTTCCGCATTAAAGATTGAAGAAATATTACGTTTTGACGCACCTATACTTCTAAGAATACCAATCTCTTTTGTACGTTCATATACTGATATATAAGTAATTATTCCAATCATAATTGATGAAACAACTAACGAAATTGATACAAAAGCAATAAGCACATAACTAACAGCATTTACAATTGTTTTAACTGAATTCATCAAAATACCAGTCGTATCAGAATAATTAATTACTTTATCTTCCTTATCTTCTTTTTTCATTTTTTTATTATACTTTTCTATAAAATCTAAAAAATGTTCTTTACCATCAAAACTATTAAAATAGAAAGATATAAATGTTGGTTCATCTTTATCTTGATAACCTAAAGATATTAAATTAGATTTAGCTGTTGCTTCTTTTTTATTCATCATTGCCACAACTACTCTCATAAGTTCATCTTCTGTAAAGTTTAGTGAGAAAGCTGAACTAATAGCATCTTGATCGACATTAAATGAAGACGCAATACTACTAGTAATATTAGCTATAAGCTCTCCGACTTTAATACCTACTTCTTTTTTAACTTTTGCCTCAGTCATGGTTTTTGCTAGAGAATCAGCTGCCATTGGAATAGCTGGATTACCATTATAGTTTTCTTTTACTGCAGTAACAACAGTTTCATCTATTTTAGCTATTGGATTAGTGCTATCTTCCGTCAAAGATTGATCAACTGCATAATAACTAGCAACATATGTTGTAAGTAATCCTTTAAGTAATCCACTATAAATAGCCTTATAATTTTCTTTAGGAATAATATACTCGTCTTCTAATGCTTTTAATTTTTCTCCAGCTTCATAAGTATTCAAATAATTAGCAATCAAATTATCAAAATCATTCATTCCAAAATTATCCGTAATACTCGCAAATAATCCATCTTCTAAATCATTTAGTGTATTAATAATATCTTCTTTTGCTGGATTCGTGTCTGTAGTTATCTTATTACTTATTTCCAACATATAATCATTTGTCATTTCTTTAATCTTATTCTCATCTATATCCATATTAAATGCATTTGATAGTTTATCAGAATCTATTGATATCACATCATCAAATCCAAAGCCAATATTATTGTTATTACTATCAAATCGATTACCAGAAAACACATCCACATCCATATCACTTAATTGCTTTTTTACTAATTCTGTATTAGCAGAATAATCAATTATATAATCGATTAACTTAGATGTATAGTTTACCCCAGGTGATAAAGCCATCGATGTTGTACCCTCTTTTGCACTAACAATACCAACTATTTTAAGTTCCGTAGCTTTATCATATAACTCTTTCATATAATCATTATCTTCACTCATATCTTCATAAACTTGATAATTATCATTGTATTTATAAATATCACTTGGCATTATAAGTTTCAAAGTAATATTCATTAGTTCATCATAGGATAATTCTAGCGGATCATTATTGATATTAACAGCTTCCCCACTCATAATTTTAGTAACCATCTCAGTAAGTTCATTATTATCTCTGAGTCCTAAAGAATAAACGAGCAAATCTGATATCCCATTCGGTTCCGATAAAACAATAATCATTTCATTATACTCTTCAGGCCACCTACCAGCAAGTACATCGTATTGTTCAGATAAAGATTCTTTATCCTCTACCATTTGAGAAAATATAGATCCAAAACTTGAATAAGAACTTAACATATTCGAGTTATATATTGAACTAAACAAATTACTCGGATTTAATTTAGCCAATTTACCAGTCGCATCATATGTATAAATAAGCGGATCAATACTATAAGAATACTTAACTGATGACAAATCAGAATCTACTTGCTTATAATTATTTTCCAAATATTTTTTAAAACTCTTAAGATCATTCGCTTTTACATTCGATAACATATTTGCCAAATATTGTTGCTCTGTTACTTTATTAGTTCCTTTATTTTCATGGCTACCAGTTGTCATCGATAAAAGAACACCTGTTATATCCGTCGACTCTTGCATAATTGTCAGTGGATATGAAGTTAAAGTTTCTTCCTGAATTGAATCGACATAATTTTGAAATCCCGTAGATACTGCTAAAATTAAAGCAATTCCAATAATACCTATCGAACCAGCAAAAGCTACTAACACTGTTCTTCCCTTTTTTGTCATTAAATTATTAAATGATAAAGATAAAGCTGTCAAAAAAGACATTCCTGTTTTTTTACTTTTCTTATTATTTACATCTTTTTTCTCTTTAGTATTAACTTTACCATCATAAGGATTACTATCACTAATAATTTTACCATCTTTAAGCTTAATAATTCTACTAGAATATTTTTCTGCTAATTCAGGATTATGTGTAACCATAATAACTAATTTATCTTTAGATATTTTTTTTAATAATTCCATTATCTGAATACTAGTTTCTGAGTCAAGCGCTCCCGTTGGTTCATCTGCTAAAAGAATATCTGGGTCATTTACCAATGCTCTAGCTATCGCTACTCTTTGCATCTGTCCACCAGACAATTGATTAGGTCTCTTATTCATATGCTGTTCTAGCCCAACATCACATAACGCCTTCCTTGCTCTTTCAGTAGCTTCCTTTTTAGATATACCAGATAAAGTTAAAGCCAATTTTACATTTGATAAAATTGATTGATGGGTAATCAAATTATAACTTTGAAAAACAAAACCAATTCGATGATTACGATAACTATCCCAATCACTATCTTTAAACTTTTTAGTACTTATTTCATTTATAATTAAATCACCTGATGTATAATGATCAAGTCCACCAATTATATTAAGAAAAGTTGTCTTACCAGATCCACTTGGTCCTAAAATAGATGCAAATTCACATTTTCTAAAATTTACACTTACCCCATCGAGTGCTTTTTGACTAAATCCTTCAGTCTCATATACTTTAGTAATTTTCTTTATCTCTAGCATATTATCACTTCCTTAAATTACACGTACTATATTATATCATATATCATATTATAAATAAAAAAAGACTATTATTTAGCCTTTTATTTAAATATAACAATAAAGAAATTAATTCACAATTTTATTTAATTTTTTTTCATTTAAATTAAAATAGCAGCCAAATATCTCATTATTTACCAAAATATCGCTACCAAATTCTTTAATGCTGTGAACAAAATATTTCAAATCTATATTACTATATAAGGAATTAGCACCTAACGCCTTTAGATTTGGGGCAATAAATTCCTTAAGACATTTGTTACTAAAAAGAAAACCATTTTCAATTTCAATAATACTAGGTAAAGAAATAGTTTCTAATGATTCATTACATGTCATAAAGTTTAAACCAACAAATTGCAAATTAGGAAAATATACATTCTTTATTTTACGGTTATAATCTAAAAAATTATCATCTGTCTTAATTAAACTATTTAATCTTAACATAGTAAGCTCTTGATTAAAGCAAAGAAAATCCAGTCCAACTTCCAAAAGATTAGGCATTTCTACAAAATTGATACATTTATTACTTGACATAAAATAATTACTTATTTTTTTAACTTTAGGCATTCTTATTTCCATAACTGAATTATTACGATTCATAAAATAATGATTTATGTGTTCTACATTTGGCAAATAAATACTTTTAATTTTATTATTAACAGCCATAAAACAAGTATCAATGTATTTAAGCTCTGGAAAATCAATATTATCTATCATCATATTATATGCCAAAAAGTGTTTGCCAACAGCATAAAGTTTTATTAAATTAATCTTTTCTAATATTTCATTATTAAGCATAAAATTATCATCAACGTAAATAACATTCGGCATTGATAACTCTTTAATATACTTATCATGAACTAAAAAGTTACAATCACAAGTAGTGGCATATTCATCACTATATTTTATCATTTGATTATATTTATTTAATTCAATCACAATTTCTTGATTGTCATCAGATATAAATTTTAATACTTTACCATCACTATTTTTTAAAATATCAATTTTCTTTATATTCTTAAATCTTTGAACAAAAGAATCATCTAAATTATCAAATGTTTTTACTGTTTTATTAACTAAATCAACAATAAAATAATCCATCAAAATATATTTTTCTTTATCTATATATTCATCAATAACATTATATTCTTTTATAATAATATTATCAGTGCAATAATAAACTCCATTTAATTTATAATTATATTTATAATACTTTCCATTATTTGCTTTTACATAACCAGGTATTTCAAATTTAACAACGCTTCCATTTTCTGATAAATTATAATATTTAGCAAAGCTTTCACTTAATCCAGGAATAATATTATCTAAATTATTCGAAAATGTTGCATCAGGATTTTCTACAGTATCATTATATCTATTTTTTATAGATAAAGTATTATACCTACCACGAGAAAATTGAATACTTATTACTGAAGTTCCATATTCATCTTCTCTTTCAGGATTCTTAAAATTCTCCCTTATTATTTTATCAACATTTTTCTTAACAGCGAAAAAAACATAGTTACTATTTAATCTTCCCCCATTAAAAGTACATATTTTTTCATCATCATAATAATATTTTTTAAATTTTTGAATATCTTCCTCTGTCTTACATTCATATAAATTATAATCTGCCTCATCTAATAATTGATAAGGTGTTTTATTATCATTACAACTTTTAATTATCACATTATTATATTTCTGATAAATATAATCCTTAAACAACATAACTTTATCATTGTTAACTAAGTCATTATATAAATATTTATTATAACTAAAATTACCATTAAGTATTTTAAAAAGTTCTCCTTCTTTTTCTAAAATAGTAGGAAATAATTTACGACATAAATGCATCATATCTTCGCCATAATGTCTTTTAATGTTTCTTAAGTCTTTATTCATAAAACACCCCTGAAAAAATAAA
>CADAMI010000012.1 GCA_902788975.1 uncultured Erysipelotrichaceae bacterium
ATGTCAGAAGATGAATTATCTATTTTAAAAAATGAAATATATAAAACTACTATTATGTTAAAGGAATCTGCTGAAAATTCTAATAAAGATAAAATGAATCTTAAGAAATCATTAGAAGATATTTCACACCAATTAAAAACTCCACTTACTAGCATATTAGTAATGTTAGACAATATTATTGAAGATCCTGATATGGATATTAATGTTAGAAATGATTTTGTTAGGGATATAAAAAGAAATGTTGTAAATATTAATTTTTTAGTACAAGCACTTTTAAAATTATCAAAGTTTGATGCTAATACAGTTCATTTTATTAAGAAAGAATATAATCTAAAAAATATAGTTGATGAATCAATTAAAAATGTTTCTACTTTATGTGATTTAAGAAATATTAATATTGAATTAACTATTAAAAATGATTCTAAAATTATATGTGATTCTAAATGGCAAATAGAAGCTATAACTAATATTTTAAAAAATTCTATAGATCACTCTAAAGATAATCAAAAAGTAATAATCAATGTTGAAAATAACAATGTTTATTCTACAGTTGAAATTATAGATTTTGGTGATGGTATTTCTAAAAAAGATATATCACACATCTTTGAGAGATTTTATAAAGGCGAAAATGCTACTTCTGATAGTATTGGTATAGGGTTAGCTTTAGCCAAAACAATTATAGAAGAAGATAACGGGAATATTAGTGTTGAATCAAATAAAACGGGAACAAAATTTACAATAAAGTATTTTAAATTATAAATGTTATAAACTTGTAAATTATTATTGCAAATTAAAAAATATAGTTAATGTTAAAAAGCATTGCTTGTAGCAACGACATATTTGTAATAAACTGAATTTGATGAAAGGAGAAAGTGTAATACGTTAAAAGATAATCTAAAAACATTAAGAAAAAACAAAGGGCTTTCACAAGAAGAATTAAGTGTTCAGTTAAATGTCGTAAGGCAAACAATTTCAAAATGGGAAACAGGACTATCTGTTCCAGATGCCGAAATGCTAATAACAATATCAGAATTTTTTGAAACACCAGTTAGTGAAATTCTTGGAGAAAGTATAGAGGAAAAGGAAACAAATGATTTAAAAGTAATATCTGAAAAATTGGAAGTAATTAATGAACAATTATCAACAAATCAAAAACAAAAGAGAAAAAGAACTATAACTTATTTAATAATAGCTGATATATGTATAATAATATTATTTGTTTCACTTGCGTTATTAGGTAGTATATATTTATCATTTGATTATAATAATCCTGAATGGTCAGTTATTGGAACATTATGGCACTCATTCGAATGGATATTTTTTAGAACAGCTCCATTATTAATAATTATAATTACATCTATATTAGTAATATTATTTATAAAAAGAGAAAAGTAAAAAGTATCGTCATATTAAGATATTGTGAGATTTTGTAAGTATAATTGCCATAAAAAAGGAATAGTATGTTATTTTAAACTATTCCTTTATCATTTATAAAATTCATTAATTTTTCGTAATGTTTTTTAGAAATTCTATGTTTTCCTTTTAACCAATTATGAGCTGTAGCCCAATGAACATCACATAGTTTAGCTAATTCTTGCTCTGATATATTATTGTTTTTAACTATTAACCTTAGTTTTCCTGTTGGATTTGACTCTCTAAAATTGATATAATCAAAAACTGGATTAACTATTTTATTATTATAAATTTTATTTGATAAATCAATATATCTGTTATACATTTTTCTAGATATGACCTTTTTATTATTCTCCCAACATACTATAGTTGATTCAGATATTTTCATTAAATTACTAAATTCTTTTAATGTTAAATTGTTTTGAATTCTAAAATCTCTTATTTCGTGTTGTCTATCTTTTATTATAAATTCAACATATTTATCATTCCATATTATTTTATCTTCAATTTCAAGATAATTGATTACTTTTCTAATAACTTCAGGTAAGTATATTTGTTTATAACTATTGTTTTCTAGATGATACATTGTATATCTTTCAATATTTAATAGTTTTGCTATATCTTTTTGGTATATTCCTTTTATTTGTCTATAATACTTTATTTGTTCTCCTATTGTACTCGTTTCATTTATTGATATCGGAGTTATTATTTCAGGTATTTCATACTCGTAGGTTTTTTGAATTGAAGTTCGATCTAAAAGTTTACTAATGTTCTCAAAAGCATTAATTGTTTCCGTGATGTGATTATTGCATTTTCCGCACATTTAGCAATGTAAGTACTTAGTTTTACTTTACTATTTTCTTTATATGTATCTATACCTTTAATTAAACCAACAGTACCAATACCTATTAAATCGTCTGGGTCATGGCCTGTAGTTTCAAATTTTTTAACAATATGGGCGACTAATCTTAAATTGTGTTCAATTAGTTTGTTTCTTGCTTCTTTATCGCCACTATGCATCTTCTTAATTAATTTTTCTTCAACTTCTTTTGAAAGTTGTTCTGGAAATACATTATTAGAGTATGCTCCCGTAAAGAACAATAAGTTATGAGCGAAAAACTCTAAAATATTTAACAACATTTTACCACCTAGTAAAGTATATGAATAATGCTTCAATAAATTCAGTTCTTAATTGAGATTTTTATTTCTATTTATTTACTAAAAATTAAAAATAATATATAATTTAGATGGGTGATAATTATGGATATAAGCAGTTTATCATTAGAAGAAAAGATAGGGCAAAGATTTATATTTGGAGTTAATAATGAAAATATGGATTGTCTTATCAATTTGATAAAGAATTATTATATTGGTGGGGTTATTTTATATAGAAAAAATTATCATAATTATCACGATATGATTAATGTAATTAAAAGATTAAAAGAAGCTAATAAAGATAATAAAATACCATTATTTATTGCGATTGATCAAGAAGGTGGTATGGTAAATAGATTACCAGATGAAATACATAATCTAAAAAATATATATGACGTATCTAAAAAGAATAAAGAACTTGTGTATGATTATGCAAGTGTTATTAGTGATGTATTATATGAGAGTGGAATAAATATGAATTTAGCTCCGGTTATTGATATTTATAATAATAGTAAGTCTAAAGCTTTATATAAAAGATGTTTTTATGGTGATAGTGATAATGTTACTGATTGCGGATTTAGTTATTTAAAAGCAATAAATAATAATGTTATTTCAGTTATTAAACATTATCCTGGGCATGGGATAACAAGGAAAGATTCTCATTTTATTGTTCCATATGTTTTTAATTATAAAGAAGTGTTTAATAAACATATTATCCCTTTTAATAATTTGATTAGTAATGGTGTCGATGCTTTAATGGTTGGACATTTAATAATAAGAAAAATAACTGGATTATTACCAGCTAGTATTAGTAATAAGTTTATTGATAAATATCTTAAAAATAATTATAATGGAATAATTATGACCGATGAAATAAATATGATGAGAAGATGGCCAATATATAGACATATATATTTAGAAAAAGCGCTTAAATCACATAGTGATATTTTACTTGTTAAAATTAAGAGTAGTGATGATTATAGTAAATTGTTCAATAAATATAAAGATATATTGAAAGAATTAGGCTGCAGTCAATTGGATAATAGTATTAAAAGAATTATTGATATAAAGAAAAAGTATAAAATAAACGATCAAATAAATTATAATGGAATAGATATAAATGAAGTTAATAAAATAATTGATTTAATTAATAGTAAGATTGATTGATTGCTTTACTTTGATGAAAAAATAATATATAATTTTATTAATGAAATGGGTGATATAATGAAAAAAACAATACTTACAGGATTAAAGCCTACTGGAAGTTTAACACTTGGCAATTATATAGGTTCTATTAGTCAAATGGTTAAGATGCAAGATGAATATAAGAGTTACTTGTTTGTAGCTGATATGCATGCGATTACTGTGCCAAATGATAGGGAAGAATTACATAAAAATATTAAAGAATTTATTGCTTTATATTTGGCATGTGGAATAGATCCAACTAAAAATGTTATTTATCTTCAATCAGATGTTGAATATATACCAGCTATTTCATGGTTACTTGAATGTAATACTTATTATGGTGAATTGTCTAGGATGATTCAATTTAAAGAAAAAAGTAAAAAGAATGCTAATTTTAGCGTGGGATTACTTACTTATCCAGTACTTATGGCAACAGATATATTGGCTGTAGATGCTGATTATGTACCAGTTGGAATTGATCAAAAGCAACATGTTGAGTTAACAAGAGATATAGCTATTAGATTTAATAATAAATATGGAGATACTTTTAAAATACCAGAACCTTTGGTAACAGAAGTAGGGACAAAGATTATGGATTTAGTAGATCCATCTAAAAAGATGAGTAAGACAGAAGAAAATCCTAAGGGTGTTATTGGACTACTTGATGATATAAGCGTAGCTAGAAAGAAAATTATGAGTGCTACCACTGATAGTGAAATGTGTGTTAAGTATGATCCAGAGAATAAACCTGGAATATCTAATTTAATAAATATTTATGCTTCTTTGACTGGAGAAACTATTATAGATGTTGAAGAAAAATTTAAGAATAGTAATTATGGTGAGTTTAAGAGAAGTATAGCTGATGTTGTATGTAATTTTTTAGAGAAAATTCAGGAGAGATACAATGAAATTGTCGATAGTGAAGAACTTGAGGAATTGTTAAAAAATGGAGCAAGTGAAGTTAGAGAACTTGCTAAAGTTAAATTTGAAATGATGAAAAAGAGTATTGGTTTATATAGATAAGAGGGGTATGTATGGATAATTTTATACCTGATATGTACCAAAAAAGTATATATCATATAGATTATGATAAACTTAGAGATGATGGAATTAGGTGTTTATTGTTAGACTTAGATAACACTTGTGTCCCTTATAAAGATAAAGAACCTAATAAAAAACTAATCGATTTATTTGAAATGTTAAAAGATATGGATTTTAAATTAATTATTTTTTCCAATGCAACTAAAAAAAGAATATATCCATTTAAAAGAGTATTAAATGTTGATTGTTTAGCAAGAGCAGGGAAGCCTGGTAAAAGAAGCTTTTTGAAAGTACTTAAATTGTTTAATTTTCAATTATCAGATGTGGCAATTATTGGAGATCAATTATACAAAGATATACTTGGTGGTAATAGAGTTGGGATTAAAACAGTTTTAGTAAATCCAATGAGTACGGATGATATGATTATTACTAAATATATTTTTAGACCATTAGAAAACAAGAAATATAAATTATTAGAGAAAAAAGGATTATTAAAAAGAGGTAAATATTATGAGTAAGTGTATTGGATGTGGAGTAGAATTACAGAATGATGATCCTAATAAAGATGGTTATGTAGACAATTTGGATTACGTTTTATGTGAAAGGTGTTTTATAATTAAGAATTATGGACAAAATAAAGTTGTAAAAAAGTCTAATATTGATTATATGAAGATTATTGATAATATAAGAGACAACGATGTAATTGTTTATGTATCTAGTTTGTTAACTTTAAATCTTGATTATATCGATAAATTTAAGAATGTAATTTTGGTTTTAACAAAGAGAGATTTATTACCTAAATCTATTAAAGATGGTAAAATAATTAATTATATTAAAAAAAGATATAGTAACGTCCAAGATATAATTGTTGTTAGTGCTTATAAAAAACTTAATTTAGATCAGCTGTATAATAAATTAAATGCTTATAAAGATAAGGATATTTATTTTGTGGGAATTACTAATAGTGGTAAATCGACATTGATTAATGAAATGATTAAAAGCTATAATGGCTATAAAGGTGATATTACAATGAGTAATTATCCATCTACTACTTTAGGTGTTCTCGATGTTAATATTGGCGATATTAATGTTAAAGATACGCCGGGTATAGTAATTGAAAATAGTATTATAAATTATTTAGATAATAAAAATATTAAGAAGGTAAATTCTAAAAAAGAAATTAAACCAATTACTATGCAAATAGAAGGTAGGGGAGCAGTACTTATTGATGAACTTATTAGATTAGAATATGAAACTGAAAATGCTAGTATGACATTTTATGTATCTAATAATTTAAAAGTAGATGGTATAAGTATGAAAAATCCTCGTTTAGCTGAACAGTATATAAGAAAATATGTTATTGAAGATAATCAAGATTTAGTTATTGAAGATATTGGCTTTGTTAAATTTACAAAGATGACTATTATAAAAGTATGTTGCAATAAGGATATATATATGTATGTAAGAGATAAACTTGTGTAGTTGTCTCTTTTTTAAATTGAATATTTATTATGTGCTTTATAAAAATATATATTTTTTTGATGTTTTGTGATATAATTTATTAAGGTGATGCTAGTGGAAAAAGAATTTAAAACTATCGATCAACAAATAGATATTTTTAAGAAAAAGGGTTTAATAATAGATGATGAATTAGCTGCTAAAGATATATTGCTTAAAGAAAATTATTTCTTTATTAATGGATATAGGCATATATTTATGAATTCACCAACTGATAGAACATTTATATCTGGAACGACATTTAGTGAAATGTATGCATTATTTAAATTTGATAGATATTCAAGAAATATATTTTTTAAAAATCTATTGATTATTGAAAATAGATTAAAGTCTGTAATTTCTTATCAATTATCAAAGAAATATGGATATAAAGAAAAAGATTATTTAAATTCGAAAAATTTTACGCAAAATCCTGAAAAGAAAAGAAGAGTAAAAGATGTTATTGAAAAAATGAAACGTCAAATTAGGATTAATACTGGCAGACATAATGCGACGATGCACTATTTAAAGAATTATGGGTATATTCCTTTATGGATACTAGTAAAAGTGTTATCTTTTGGAATGGTTTGTGAACTTTATTCAATAATGACGGATGAGGATAAATTAGAAGTTTCATCGGTATTTAATTTAACAGTTGAAAACTTAGAAAGTTTTTTACCAATATTATCTAATTATCGTAATTTATGTGCACATGAGGATATTGTTTTTGATCATAAAACAGAAAGAGTTATTCCGGATACTGAATATCATAAAAAGTTAAATATTTTTAAAATGGATGATGAATATATTTATGGAAAAGATGATGTTTTTGCTGTTATAATTATCTTTAAAATGATGCTTGAAGATAGTGAATTTAGACTTATGTTAAAAGAATTTGAATATGAACTTGAGAAGTTAGACGGTAAAGTTGATTCTATACCGATTGAAAAAATATTAGATACGATGGGTGTTCCTAAAAATTATATGGAATTATTAGATATGTAGTTATAGAGGTGATTAAAATGAATGAAAATGAATTAAAAAAAGAAAAAGATGATAAAAAAGAGAAGATTGTTGATGTAAAAAAGAATAACAAAAGTAATGCTGGTGTTATATTGATTGTGAGTATTCTTTTATCTTTTGTATGTGGAATGCTTGGTGCTTACTTGATTAGTCAGACAGTAAGTGTACAGCAGGTTGTTAAAAATATTACGACAAGCGAACTTGTTGAAAATAGTATTTCTTCATCTGTTGAAAAAGTATATGGATCAACAGTTGTTGTGTCGGCTTATAGTAATGGAAAACAAATATCTACAGGTACAGGATTTATTTATAAAAAGGCTAAAGGAATGGCCTATATAATCACTAATAATCATGTTATTGATGGAGCTGATAAGGCTCAAATAGAATTTAATGATAGTGATAAAAAAATAGATGCTAAGATTGTTGGTGGAGATAAGTATGCAGATATTGCGGTTTTAACTGTTGATGATAATGATGAATATAAAACTGTAGAAATTGGTGATAATGAGGCACTTAAACTCGGAGACACAATATTTACGGTGGGAACTCCAATGGGATCTATGTATAAGGGAACGGTAACTAAGGGTATTTTATCTGGTAAGGATAGAATGGTGGAAGTTAATGTATCTGGAAGTACTGCTGATTATTATATGAAAGTTATTCAAATAGATGCTGCGGTAAACCCTGGTAATAGTGGCGGTCCTCTTTGTGATGTTAGCGGAAAAGTTATTGGTGTAATATCTTTAAAGATTGTTGAAGATAGAGTTGAGGGAATGGGCTTTGCAATTCCAATTGAAGATGCTTTGAATTATGCTTCAATTATTGAAGAAGGCGGCCAAATTGTTAGACCATATATTGGTATAAGTATGGTTGATTTATCGGAAGAATATTATTTATGGCAAAATAGAATCACAATTCCTGAAGATGTTGAAGAAGGTATTGCGGTAATATCAGTTGAAAGCGGTAGTCCTGCTGATAAGGCTGGTTTGAAGAAAGGCGATATAATTGTTAAACTAGGTGGCGAAGATACCGGAAGTTTAGCAGAATTTAGATATGAGCTTTATAAACACGAAGTTGGTGAAAAGGTAGAAATTGAATATTATCGTGGTGGAAAACTTCAAAAAACAACAATTACACTTGGTAAAAACCAATCGTAACGTTTTAACCTAATCTTAGTGATTAGGTTTTTATATGAAAAAAACACAAAAAATGACAAAATTCTTTAAAAATAAAATGGAGTATGTTATAATGTATTATGTATAGGTAGGAGAGTGTATACAGTGAAAAAAATTGGAAATTTTTTATTTGATATTGTCGTTGGAGTTTGGCTTATTGTAGCTATATTTGTTACGATATGTTTGCTTTCATATAATGAATTTAAAGTTTCTGTTTTTGGAAATACTTCATTATTGATTATAGATAGCGATGCTATGGAGCCTGATTTTAAAGAGGGCGATCTCTTAATTATTAAGCGAAACAGCGATAATAAAATAAATGTTGGTGACAAGGTGTTTTATTATAATAGTGCATTGGATAGTAATGTATGGATTTATTATGATACTGTTCAAAACAAAACACCAATTACCAGAGATGAAACGACTTTCGTTATAGATGGTGAGAAGGTTTCTAGTCAATATATTATTGGTAAAGCAAACGGGTCGAAAGTAATGCATAAGGCCGGAACTTTTCTAGGAATATTTACATCTAGATGGGGTTTTATGTTCTTAGTAATATTCCCAACATTATTTGCTATTATTTATGAAATAATGATGATAATTGATGCAAGACGTGAGTTAAAAATGGCTAGTAAAAATGAAGAATAAAACTAGTTATAAAATTATTATTATAGGTTTTTTTGCTCTTTTGCTTACAACAATTGCAGTCATTGATACTTATGCTTTGTTTGAAACAAATGGTAATGCAACTAAAAACTTGACAATTGGAAAGTGGAATATTTTATTAAATAATATCGATGTTTATGAAAATAGAACAATTACACTTAACGATTTTGTTTATACGAATGGTATTCATACGCAAAGTAATTATTTTGCTCCAGGAAGTAGTGCTTACTTCGATCTGATAATAGACGCATCGGCTACTGATGTATCTGTTGCATACGATTTTACTATTGATGATAGTCAGACTGTAGATTATCCCAATATTTATTTTATCATTACAGATATGAGTAACAATCAACAAATAAATGCCAATACTTTTAGTGGAATAATACCATTAAGTAGTCAAACGAGAACGAAAACGATTCGAATTACATTAAATTGGACTAATGATCCGGATTATGACGAATCCGATACAAGTCTGATTGGTGAAAATTTAGCATTTACAATCGATGCTCATTTTGAGCAATATATAGAAGAATAAAAAAAGGAAGTGAGGTGTGATATGGGCCACCTAAAGAAAATTACTAGATTAATAGTAAATATTTTTACTTGTCTATTATTATTTCTTTTGATTTTATTAATATATGGTAAATTAGTAATGACTTTTACTGATAATAAGTATCCGAATTATTTTGGTTATACTTTTTTTGAAGTAGCAAGTGGCTCTATGGAACCGGTACTTCATATAAATGATGTTGTTTTTGTAAAAATAACAAAAGATAATTTTAAAAAAGGCGATATTATTGCCTTTTATGCAGAAGATGCAATTATTACCCATAGAATTATATTTATTGATGGAGATATTATTACGGTTAAAGGGGATAGCAATAATGTTGTTGATAAGCCGATTACTACTAATCAAGTAATAGGTAAAATTGTGAAAGTTTTTCCAGAACTAGGTATTTGGAAGAAGGTTTTAACTGATCCGAAAATATTATTTGCTATATTTGTAACATTACTTTTATTTGATTTTGCTTTATCTTATAATGGAAAAGAAAACAAAAAAATTGAGAAAATGCTTGATTTAGATGAAGGAAAAGAAATTGCTAAACAGATTTATAACGAAGAAAAGAAAGAACAACTTTCAGAAAAAAAAGAAAGAGTAATTGAATCTGAAAAATTACTTGAACTTACTAGAAAAATCGATATTGATGAAATTAACAAATTGCTTGAAGGAACAGAATATAAGTTAGAAAAAAAAGAAATTAATAATATTAAAAAAGAAATTAGTAAAATTGAAGAAAACAAAGAGAAGAAGATTGAGAATAATCCTATGTTTAATGAGAATGAAAAAAAGGTATTAGAATATACACTTAGGTTAGATTTGAATGAGATACAGAAAAAAATTAATAGTAAGATTAATTAGGTGATAAATATGAAGGAGTTAAAAAGAATATTTAATAATATTAATAAACGTGATTTTAGTTTGTATTTATTCTTTTCGATTCTTTTGATTGTGACTTTAGTTTCACTTGGAAAATTTAAATTTACGCAAGCAAGATATGAGAGTGCTACAACTGCTAATGTTGGACCTAATTTAGCCTTTTTTATTGTTGATGTTACAAACACTTCAGGACAAATAAAATTGGATGGAATAGTTCCGCGAGCTGAACCGTATTTATTTACTTTTCAGGTATCTAATTATACTAGTACAAAACATGCTAATGTAGATTTAACATATTCAATTGAGATAATAACAACGACTAATATGCATCTTAATTATCGTATATTTAAAGGAAATAATATGACACAGAATGAAATTGATTCTGATACGATAACAACGGATGATGATGGCGTATATTATCGTCATTTGGTAATTGATGGGGCATCTGTTATGAATTATGCGAATAATGTAACGGATACTTATACGCTATGGGTAGAATATCCAACTACAAATATGGGTTATCCAGATGCATATGCGGGAGTAATCGAGTTAGTTGATATAAAAATTAATGCTGAACAGGTAGTGTAATATATGAAGAAGTTATCTTATAAAAAAATATTATTATTTATACCAATAATTGTATTAGTTTCAATTGGGACATTTACGCTTGCTAAATATGTAGTTCAAGAATTTCATAGTTATTATTTGAGTACTAAAAACTTCTATTTTACTAGTAATAGATTAAAGAAAAATACGGCTACGTATATGGTAAATAATTGGTCAGGAGTTGGTTCGTTTAATATTTCTTTTAATTTATTGTCTGAAAAAAATAGTTATGTCTATACTGACTATGATATTCCATATACGGTAAGGGCTATATGTCCAAATGATGTTACTTGTGAGTTAGATAAAAATTCTGGAACGATTTTTCATGAGAGTCAAAATCATTCGGATACGGTAACTTTGTCAGTACATCCAACTCGTAGTTATGCAGAAAATGAAAGATTAGAAATATATATTGAAGCGGCAAGTACATCTCCTTATATTGAAACAATTAGTGCTAATTTTGTTTATGTTGTTGGTAAACAAGGTATCACTTATGAAATAGAAGATGAAGCTAATAGACCATATATGTTATTTAAAATTACTAGCGCTATTAATTATTGTACTGTTATTAGTGCATTTGGTGAATATGCAGTTGGGGATCAAATTGAAAGTAGTATTTATCGTACTTTAACGGATGCGGATAAAGCAAAATGTGTAGGAGAAGAAGTTACTTTAAGTTTTAATCCACATGTTGTTGTTTTGGATACAACCGACAATATTTCTAGGACTGCTAATATAACGACTTCTACAATTAATGGAACGGCATATATTAATAGTTTAAACTTTAATATTGTACCATCTAGTACACTTGCCATAAAATTTTATAAAGCAACTCCAGCCAATAATTATACATATCCATTAAATAATAACACTAGTATAATAGGAGTTACATTTGCTAGTTAGAGGAGGTAAATATGGATTATAATGTAATAGAAGAATATATTTCTTTCAATAGAGAAAAATATTTAGAATTTTTTAAAATTATATTGGGTAGTAATTATCAAAAATATTTGTGTTCCATATTTATAGATCGATATATTAATGTAAGATATTATAATGAAACTAATTATTTAACAGAAAAAGATTTTGTTAATAGAATTAATAAAGAATTAGTTGATTTAACTAAGAAATTAGCAGATGATGATAATATTGATGATATTAAAAATATTGTTGCTTTATTTGGATATATTATTTATTTTGATGATGTCGGTATTATTAATCATGATATGGAATTAATTAATACACTAGTTACGGATGATATTATTAAGGTTGAAAAGAAAGATGATTTAAAACAATTAATAAAAGACTGGTATACAAGTTTAAAAAAAGGAAAAGAAATATTTAATAATGCGATTAGTACTAAAGATTTTAATTTACTTGAAAAAAGACTATATAAGAAATTAAATTATTTAGAGTTAGAACATAATGTTAAGATTTCTAATTTGTATAGTGAATATGCGATTGATAAAGCGTATAATAGTGGAATAGTTAATGAAGATAAGTTATTTGTCACTTATATATTAGCTTCGTCACTTGTTTTAAATAATGCAATTAATTTAGATTTTTCAAGATACTATTTAGTACCAATAGCTAGTACTTTATTTGAAAAAGAAAAGAAATTTATGAGACTAATCAACGTTATTAATAATCCTTTATCTAAAAAATTTATATCAATTAAAATATTATATAGTGATTATAAGAAAAATAAATCAAAAATTAATAATTTAATTAATGATGGATATTCTTTTGGGATAGAATTAGATGAAAAATATACGGGTAATACAAGTGAATTAGTATTATTTCCTTATATATTTGTTAATGAAGATAGTCCTGAATATGAAATGTTGATGCGTGAAAAAGAGCGTTTAAAGTCAAAAATTATTAAGTTGTAGGAGGTGCTTATGGATACTTTTTTAAGATTTTTATATGAATTTTTATCTCAATTTTTTAATGGTATTAAATATATTGTCTTAGGTATTTTTAATGGATTTAAGTCAATATTTAATATTCCGGAATATATTAAAGTTGTTACAGAATATAAAAATGATTTTAGTATTCCTGAATGGCTTCTTGTGGGAATAGCTATACTGATAACAATTGCTATGTTGGCGCTTATTATTTTAGCAGTTTATTTTTTGATAAGAAAATATATACGAATTAGAAAAAGTTTAGTTGAGCAAGAGTCTTTACTTGAAGAAGTTGGAACTTTAAATAATGAAGTAGCTAAACTTGTTAAAGAAAAAGAAACTATTTTAGCTATGAAGGTTTCTAAATTGGGACTTAAACCAGATGAATCTGATATAGATGAAAATGCTGGTGAAGGAGATAATGTCGATCCTAATACGGAAATAAGATTTCCTAAATTATATGAAGTTGATCAGAGATTTAAGGATTATAAAGTTCAGAATTACGGCAATTCATTTGAACTTCCTGAGTTTGTTGAATTATTTAGAAACTTTGCGGCAAGTCAATTAAAATTGTATTATACGACTGATATGATTAGATTATTCATTTCTGCTTTGGCATCAACAAAATTAGTTATATTACAAGGTATATCTGGTACCGGTAAAACATCATTAGCTTATGCTTGGGGAAAATTCTTGAAACACGATTCTTGTATAGCATCTGTTCAGCCTTCTTGGCGTGATAGAACAGAGTTGTTCGGATATTTTAACGAATTTACAAAGCGTTTTAATGAGACAGAAGTATTAAAGGAAATGTATGTTGCAGGATATACCGATGATGTTTATACGGTAATTCTTGATGAAATGAATATCTCACGTGTTGAATATTATTTTGCTGAAATGTTATCAATACTTGAGATGCCTAATAAAGATGAATGGATCGTAGAAATCGTTCCAAGTGCTTGGAAGAGTGACCCAGTACATTTAATGGAAGGAAAAATAAAAATACCACCAAATATGTGGTATATTGGAACAATCAATAACGATGACTCAACATTTATGGTTACAGATAAGGTATATGACCGTGCTATGCCAATTGATATCAATGATAAAGGTCAAGTATTTGAACCTGAAAATATTCCAGCACAGGATATAAATTATTCATATTTAGATAAAAAATTCCAAGAGGCAATTAAAAATAATCCAATTCATGAAGAGAATCTTAAAAAGATTGAAGCCATGGATGACTATGTTATTCAACACTTTAGAATTGCTTTTGGTAACCGTATTGTTGCACATATGAGAAAATTTGTTCCGGTGTTTGTTGCTTGCGGTGGCGATGAAATAAGAGGTATAGATTACTTTATTGCACGTAAAATTTTAAGAAAATTTGAACAATTAAATGTTGCTTATATTAGGGATGAAATTGATGGATTTGTCAAATTCTTAAATGATAATTTTGGCGAAGGAAAGATGTCAGAATGTATTGAATATTTATTAAGACTTAAAAAGATGGCGTAGGTGATATAAATGGATAAACTTAAAGTAATCGATTTGCTCGATACGGTAAGTGAACGTGATCAAACTAAATTTAATAATAATATTCGTTCTAGTTTGCTTATAAATACTGATTTAAATAGAGTGGATGCTGATTTTGAATGGTTAGAGATTATGGAAGATACGATTAGGTATCTAGATAATATTTTAAGAAATCCGAATAGATTTATTGTTAATGAAGAAGAGATTGTTAAGGTAGAATTAGCAAGAAGAATTACGGTTGAGAGTATTAGACATTTATCTAAGCATACGAATTATATTCAAAAGATTGAAGATAATGGTGATGTTAAACCATCTAAGATATTAAATATTCAAAAAGACGAAAGTTATGATACATATGAAAATAGGCTTATTTATACGCTTATAGAAAATATGCGAAACTTTCTTGAGATAAAAAAGAAAAGTTTAATTACTGCATCTAGTATAAAAGATGTTAAAAAAGCTAAGTTTAATGCAAAGAGTAATATTGGAAAAGAACAAGTTTTTGTCGAATTAAATTATACTTCAAGTTTAATTGATAAAAAGGAGGTTCAGGGAGATCGTCCAATTGAAGAACGTGTAAATAGACTTGATGATGATATTTCAATGCTTATGAATACAGATGTTTATAAAACTTTAAGAAAATTGCATGTTGCTAGAGTAATACCTCCAATTAAGAAAACAAATGTTATTTTAAAGAATACTAACTTTCAGTATGCGATGAAACTATGGGATTATTTACAAAATCATGTCGCTGATGATACGAAAATATTTAAAAGTAATAAGAAATACGAAGATAATGGAATTTTAAAAGAATATATGAATAATACATTTTTATTCGATTATTTGGCAATGAATACGATAAGTGCTATTGATTCAAATGATAGAAAAAAAGAAGTAATTGATGAGATTACAGATAATTTAATTCAGAGAATTGTTGAACTTAATGTTGATTTACCATTAACAGAATTAAAGGAAAAGATTGGTGATAAAATAGCAGTAATTAAATATCGTAATGAAGCTAGTTTGTCAGAGATTCAAAATGCGTTTTCGAATCGTATCAAATCTTACTTGGAGAAAGTTGAAAATATAAAGTTGGAGTGATTTTATGAAAACTATTTTAAAAATATTAAAAGGAATTATTACTTTGTTCTTGTGTGTAGTATTACTAATAGTAATATTTCAAAAGTTTACGAAAAATAAAGTTGCTTTAGGAAACATATATATATTTCAAGTTGTTTCTGAAAGTATGATGCCTGAATATAAAATTGGAGATATTATTGTAGTAAAAAAAACTAATCCTGTATCTTTAAAAATAGGCGATGACGTAACTTATGTTGGTTCTAATGAAGGAATAGAGGGAATTACCATTACCCATAGAATAATAAGGGAAAGAGAAGTAAATGGAAAGTATTATTTTACGACACAAGGTATTAATAATGCAATTGAAGATCCTGAAATATCTGAAGATAATATTTATGGTAAAGTCATATATAAAACAATTTTATTTAGTTTCGTTGGTAGACTGATGACCAATATGGTTATTTATTATGTTTTGTTTGTTAGTGTAGGAGTGGCTTTTTCGTACGAAGTGGTAACATCATTTTTTATGAAAGATAAAGATGAGGATGAGTAATATGGATAATATTACTAAAAAGAAAAAAAGACATATTATTAGACCTTCGAGGATAATTCTTTTAATTGTTTTGTTAGCAGGAAATACATTTGCTTGGTTTATTTATGCGACAAAAATTAATACCGATGTATCGGTGCATGTCAGGGCATGGAATGTAGTTTTTGAGAGTGGGGATACTGAAATATCAAACGATATTAGTATTCCTATCAATAATGTTTTTCCTGGTATGGAGGATTATGAATACTCAATTACGGCTTATAACAGAAGTGAAGTAAGTGCCAGTTTATCATATCAGGTTTTAAGTGCAAGAATTATGAATCAAGAATATGTTTCTGTTGAAGAGAAGCGAAGACTTGGATTAACTATTAATGAAGACGATTTAACTTCGTTGGAACTTGAAGATATGTTGGCTAACGATTTTCCTTTTTCAATTACTATCGATACATCTAGTCAAACGATTAGTTCTGAAAATGGTCAAGAAACATTTTCGTTATCAGTTGTGTGGCCTTATGAAAGCAATGATGATGCGGCAGATACGTTATGGGGAACAAATGCTTATCAGTATAAACAAAGTAATCCAGATGATCCAAGTATTTCTATAAATATAAAAATTACAATTACACAAAATGCTAGCTAATTATTTTGGCTAGCATTTTGAATGAAGTTTATATTTACATTGACGGCAGCAACACCATTAACAGAGGCTTGGGTGTCACTGGCATTATTCATATTTTCGTTTTCACCATCAACCCATTCAATATAGATACGATATGTATTGATGGTTGTTTGTTCATCTAACGCATGAGTGGTTGTAATCGATGTTGAATTGTTTGCAAAATTAGTAAGTGTACCATTGTTTATTTTATATCCAGTAAAGACTAAATCAGTCACCGTATTGGTATCGGCAAGTGATAGTGTTATTACTTCATTGAATGCGACATCAACATTTGATGAATCAACAGTAATATCAAAATAACCGGTACTTGTTGGAGCAATAACGTTACTGTCGATGTTAGCATTTTGATCAAATACAGGAACGACAACGTTTGAAAAATTATTATTGGCAATAATGTCTTGATTATTAACAGTAAAGGCCCATCTAGCTATGGCAAAACCTTTGTTGGCATCAGCGCTAGAGACATATTTAGCATATGTATCTTGAACTAAATCAACAAGCACTAATAGTGAAATGCATGCGAGTAATAATCTGAATTTTCTACTATTAAAGAATTTGTTCATGCAGAATCCTCCTTTACTTTATATAATCATTTTATCAAATATGCTAATGTTATGTCTTCTTTCTTTAATTCATTTTTTAAAATTGACAAATTATTGACATTTATTAGTTGAAATAAATTTTGACAAAAAATTACAATTATGACTTGCAATTTTAGTAAAAATGTTTTATTATTATATTATATGATACAGGGCGTATGCATAGATGATGTGGTGGTGATTTATGGCCAAGGAGGTAATTGTTACTGCTGATAAGGTAAAAAATAGGAAAAAAACTATGAAAATAGTTCGAAAATCCTTGTTTATCTTACTTATATTTTTAATTATTCTATATATAATTCTTGATATTATTTATAGTGAAGGAAAATTTACAGTAACACTGGATTCAAATAAAACATTAGAAAGTGGTCTTGCTATATTTGACAGCCTTAATAATGGACATGGAAAACGAAAATTAGAAGCCACACCAATAAAATTTATGGATAATATCTCATATAAATGGATACCTGATACTGTCGATACAGAAGCGGATGGTTCGCACAACGGACAAAATTATATTGCATATAGTTTTTATGTTGAGAATCAAGGAAATGAAATCTTAAACTATCATTATGAAGTTGTTGTTGATGATGTTATAAAAAATGTTGACGAAGCAATCAGGATACGTATTTATCGTAATGGTGAAGATGTAACTTATGCGAAAAGAAACTTTTTAGATAATGAACCAGAAGAAAATACAGTACCATTTAAAGAGATAAAAAATGCGGAAGGTACAATAATTTTAGAGAAAATCTCTGATTTTAAGCCAGATGATTTGGACAGATATACTGTTTTGGTTTGGCTCGAAGGGGATGATCCAGATTGTACTGATGCGTTACTTGGCGGAGAGATAAAAATGCATATGGTTATTACCGAGGAACATATAGAACAAGGTTAGGAGTGATATAAAAATGGATAATTCTAAAAAGAAAAATAAGAAAAGGAAAAAGTTAAGAACGCTGATATTACTATTGTTTTTAACAATAATCATGTTTGGTACATCAACCTATGCATGGTTTACTGCTAATAGAATTGTTAATATCGAAAATATTGATGTTCACGTTGAAACAAGTGATGGGTTACAAATATCTACTGATGGTACTACTTGGAAATCAGTAATTACTAAAGATGATATTACAAATCATGCATATAGTGGAGCATTAAACTTTATACCAAATACATTGGATGCTGTTTCTACAAACGGAGATACAACTGATGATGGTTCAGCTAAAACAAGACGTCTAAATATGTTTGCTAGTAATATTGGATCTGATATTGCGGTAAATGGTGGTGCTTATACAATATATACAACACAAGTACCTGAAGCAACAGATAATACAAAGTTTATTGCGTTTGATATATTTTTAAAAGTTAGTTCCGATAAGCCTGTATTTTTAAATAGTGCAAATGATAGTTTTTCAAACGTTGTTAAGAGAGCTGATACAGAAACTGTTCAATATGCTGACCGTGGATTAAAAAATGCGGCTAGAGTTGCGTTTGTGCCAATTGGTGAAGCTGACGCGACTGCATCTCAGTCTGATATTATATCTGCATATTATACATCAGATGCACCTGATGCTAAAATTTGGGAACCTAATAATGATGTTCATGCCTCTGCTGTTGTTAATAGCGTTGGTCCTGAATATGGATTTAAAAATGCAACAGCGTTATCTTTAACTTCAAGTACACCTGTTACTTATTATGGTATGAAAGTAGCAATTCCACAAGCTGATAAAACTGATTTAATTGGTACTGTTAATGGAACTGTAACTACTTTTGGTGCTTCTAATACAGTATTTTCAGATGCTATGAGTGAAGGAACAGTTACAAATACTGCTGCTTTATATTCAACAACTGGTAGATTAATTTCTACACCACAAACTTTTGTAGCTGGAAAAGATTATCAAATATTTACTTTAAAACGAGGCATTACAAAAATGCGTGTATATATGTGGATTGAAGGGCAAGATATCGACTGTGAAAACAATGCATCTGGAACTGATATTACATACAATATCGAGTTAAGTATTAGAGAGACTCCTGCTGCTACTACTACTCCTTTTTTGCCCTTTAATCTTTTAAAAAACAACAGAATATGATAAAATATTCATAGTAGGAGAGTAGGCGTTATGAATAAGTTGAAAGCATTTATTAAACAACATAAATATTCTCTTTTAATAGCAGTATTCCTTATTGCTATGCTTTTGACGTGGAATTTTATGAATTCTTTTAGTGAAACGACTACTGATAGTGCTTGGGATGGGGTAGTTGCTAGACAATTTACAAGCGGAACTGGCTCTACTGATAACCCTTATGTAATTGCTAATGCCTCTGAATTTGCTTATTTCAAATCATTACTTGAGGGTGAAGATGCAAGTTTGTATGCTCACAAAAACTACAAATTAGTTGGAAGTTTTAATTATGGTAAATACGATTTAGCAATTAACAACAAAGTACCTTTTAGTGGTACTATTGATGGCTGTGGTAATAAAATATATAATGCTTCTTTATCTAATATGTTGTTTAATATTCTTGATGGTGCAACAATTAAGAATTTGCAACTAGTTAGTCTTTCTTATACTTTAATCAATGAAACTGGTGCTATTGTTGCTAATGATATAAAGAATTCAAACATTGAAATGTTGCTTGTCAATTGTGATGTTAATGTACAAAATGATTCAACATTTGGTGGTTTAGTATATAATTCGTCTGATACGACATATAAAAATATAATTATTGATTACAATATTGATTCTGAAAATGAAAATATATTTAATTTTGCTTATACCATGGATAATGATAATGGTGCTAATATTTTGATTAAAGATAATAATTATCAAAATACATATTGTGAAACGAATATTAATTTTAATAAATTTAATATTAAAGATGGAAATATTAATTTAATTGATGTAGATAATTTGAATGAATTTGTTTCTGATAATTATAAGATAATAATTAAAAATAATGAATTTAATTTTGAAGAGATAACTAATGATTTAAATAATGAATCTCAAGCAGATGATAGTTCTGAACATCCAAATGAACATAGTAATATGTTAAAATCAGTTGTAAGAAATTCAACTATTACGGTACATGATCAAGGAATTGACGGAACTACTATTTATATTAATAATTTATTATCTGATTCTAATTATTTTAAAGGCTTAAATCATACGGAAGTTTTAAGTACAAGTATACCAAGTGGGGTAAGTACTGGTTATTATGATGATAGTAATTTAGTTAAAGTAGCTGTTGTTTATGATGGTACTGATATAAACAATGCTAATTTAGTTGGAGCAGTATCTCCTATTAATAGTGAGAATGTTAATAAATATGTGTATTATAAATATTATCCATTAGAAAGAACTTCATCTGGTGATTTGGCAACGGATAATAATGGTAATAATTATATAAGAATAGAACTTATTGATAATCCATTTAGTAAAAGACCTTATGTTAGTACAACTGAGTATGGTTTTAATGGATGGGCATGTAATCAAGGAAATAGTTCTGATGGTGTTTGTGAAAGTGCAACTTTTAGTTTTGATAATGATATTTATACAAGATATGTCGATATAGCAATAGATGGTAGTTCAGAATTTACGTTGTATTTAAATGCAAATTGGATAAATGCTGATGTTGTTACAAGTTACTATAATATTAGTAGTTTTAATTCTATGACAATGGAAAATCTTCCTACTCATCCTGTTCAATATGTTATTCATCATATTGCTAGTCCTCATTGGAAACAAAACTATACGACTATGGAATACTATCAATCTTATAATCGTTATAGTCAAATGCCTACTACTACAGGATATTATTATAAAACTAGTACTACATCAACAACTTATTATAGACTTAGAAATGGTAATCGTACTTGTCAAAGAACAACGTGTTATGTATATAGGGCAAATACAAGTGGTATTACAAGCGGTTCATTATATGAAGGTGGAACTGTTGAATTTTTCCCAAATTATAATGCGTCATCAAATACAATCTATTCGACAACTATTTCTGATTATAATACTACTTATATGAATTTAGTAGATGATCCAAATGGAACAATCGAATATGATGAAACAGCTACAGCTAATAGAATGATTTTGGGAGATGGAAGTACCGCCGGAAGTTATTATTATAAAGTAACAAATCCAACTGCAGCAATGATTAATACTGGAGAATATTATAATTCAGATGGTAGTGTTTGTACTAATGCTAATAATTGTCGTACGGCTTATAAATTAATTCAATATAATGATACAGTTACTAATAGTGATGGAACATCCATTTATAATATTAATGCAGATGGTAATGGTAATATTATTGACCAAGATAATTATTATTATTTAGTTACCAGAGATACGAATATCTTTAGATATACAAGTACAACGGCTTTAGAAATGGATTATTTGCAAGTTAATAAGCCATTTACGGTTACTGGAACAGCGGTGAATGGAACTAGTGTTACTGGAGTATTGGAATATCCAACTGGTTGGGGTTGGGATTCTTCTGCTGAAGATTTTACGGCAAGTAATGATATTGTTATTGAAAATATTAAAATATATGGTCCAGGTGGGACTGGTTCTGATAATTTAGGAATTGGTGATGATGATAGTTATACAAGTTATGTAATTTATGCTAATTCTAAAAATTTAAAAATAGGAAGAAATGTTGTTAGTTCTAGAGATAGTTCTTATTTGGTTGCTAATGGTATTTTTAATGGAACAAATACAAGTGTAACAGGTAGATTTAAAGTAATTGTAGAAAGTGGAATTTATTCAGCTTTTCATACTGGCCCTGTCGATCCATATGGAAGAGATGGTAGTAGACAACACAATACGACAACAAGTACATATAATGCTTTAACTGTTTTAGGAAGTGACTACGATCGTGTTAAAGTAGATAATAGTAAATTAAAATTCTTTATCGGCTTAGATGGCATGTCTGGTGGATACAACAATGCTTTAAGTGGTAACTTTATAGCTTTTACAACCGTTAAAAGCGGAATGTATGGGTTTAATGCTGATGGAACACCTAGTACCGACTATACAGCTGGTTTATATCTTGGAGGACATGGTTATACAGATTATTTCCAAGTAAATAATACGACTGGAGCAAAAATAGAAGGCGGGAAAATAAATATTGTTGTTGGTGGTGTTGGTTATAGTGGAAGTGCTACCACTAATGCCAATTATATTGGTATGTCTGGTGGAGAAGTAAGACAAATATATGGTGGGGCTGGAACAAACACCACTAAAGGAAATAGAATAATTAATGTTACAGGCGGAACAATTAATTATAGTATTCTTGGCGGATCAAATAGTTCATCTTCAAATAGTAGTACGGATGGTATTGTTGACGGAGATACTTTGGTCTATGTTGGTGGAAATGTTACAGTTGGAACGGAAAATGACGAACTATATTTAGTTGAATCTGGCTCTATATTTGGTGCCGGTGGTGGTAATACAAATTATTCTTCTTTGGGAACAGTAAAAAATTCACATGTTATTATAAATGGTGGAACAATTAATAAATCGGTGTATGGTGGTGGTAATTTTGGTTCAACTGGTACTCAAAGTTCTTCAGCTGCTTCAACGGTAATTGATATTTATAAAGGGACAATTGGAAATGTATATGGTGGCTCTAAATCGGCAGGTTTCAGTACGTCACAATATGCTTCATCAAGTACAATCGATATTAATATGACTGGTGGAACAGTTGGTAATATTTATGGTGGTTCTAATGAAAAAGGAACTATATACGGTTCTACCGATATTGACATTACAGGAGGAACAATTTCTAATAATATCTATGGCGGTGGCCAAGGTGAGAATACTTTTGTCACAAATGATGTAGATGTAACAATTGGAGTTGCTAATGTGGCAAATACACCAACGGTTGGTGGAAACGTTTACGGTGGTAGTGCCTTTGGTACAGTCAATTGTGCTACAACTAGCGGCAACGCTACTGGCGATACGACGGTGACGGTTGATAATGGCCTTGTTACTGGTTCTGTTTTTGGCGGTGGCCAAGGTAGTTCCACGGCTACGCCTTATGTTTTAGGCGATATTACTGTTAATATTAATGGTGGCGATATAACTTCTGTTTTTGGTGGTAACGATCAGGCGGGAAGTCATACAGCGGTTAATGAGGTTTATTTAAACGGTGGAATAATTGAAAACGTCTATGGTGGCGGTAACCGTTCTAGTGTTACTAACACCAATATTTATATGGATGGTTCAACGGTTACTAATATTTATGGTGGTTCTAATACTTTAGGAAATGTTAGTACGACGAATGTCGATATTCTTTCTGGAACTGTTCAAAATGTCTATGGTGGTAACAACGAAGGTGGAACTTGTGGAACAACTGATGTTAATGTTACGGGAACAGCTTCTATAAATGGAAGTATTTATGGCGGTGGCAATCAAGTTGCTACAACAACTACAACGGTTACTTTAAACTCAGCAAATGGTACTGTCCCTAATGTTTATGGTGGCGGAAATAGTGCCAGTGTTACAACAAGTAATGTTACTAATAATGGTGTTACTGCAACAAATATTTTTGGTGGTTCAAATTCTAGTGGTACGGTAACAACGGCTAATGTTACATATAATAGTGGTACGTCAACTAATGTCTATGGCGGTAACAATGCAGGTGGTAATACGGTAACATCCAATATTGATATAAATAATGGTACAATTACAACTGTTTATGGCGGCGGTAATCAGGCAAATGGTGGAACATCTAATGTTGATATTGGTGGCGGAAATATTACTTCTGTATTTGGTGGCGGAAATAGTGCTGGACTTACACAGTCAAATATAAATGTTACGGCTGGAACAGTAGGGGATGTTTATGGCGGTTCAAACAATAGTGGAACAGTAACTATCGCAAATATCGATGTTGCTACTGGAACTATTACTAATATTTATGGCGGAGGTAACCGTGCCGAAGTAGGTACACCAACAGTTGTTGTTGATGGAGGAGCTGTTGCCAATATATATGGTGGCGGAAATTTAGCACAGGTTACTGGAAATACGATAGTTGATATTAATGGTGGAACAATTTCTGGCAATGTTTATGGTGGTGGTAACTATGGTGTTGTTAAAGGTTCATCTAATGTTACAATTACTAATGCTACAATTCTAGGAAACGCTTACGGTGGCGGTAATGGTAGTAGTGCAACGCTTGAAGGAAACACTAATATTACAATTGACGGGAATACAACAATTGGTAATGCTTCTTCGGTAGCTCCAAATTCAGGATGTGTTTTTGGTGGCGGTAATCAAGCCTTAACGGGTATTCAAGATAATAATAATTCAACAAGCAGTGTTAATATTGTTGGCGGAACAATTAATGGTAATGTCTATGGTGGAGCAAAATTCTCTGTTATTTATGGTAATACAATTGTAAATATTGGTGAGACGGCATATACTTCAAACAGTTTAACGAAATCAGATATTTATGTTAAAGGAAATGTCTTTGGTGGCGGTGAAGCTAACTCTAGTGGTTCTGAAATATATGACTGGTCATTCATTAGTGTTACGCAAGGTGTTAATATTTCGATCGATGCAGATACTTATCAAAATTTCCAAATAGATGGTTCTTTCTTTGGCGGTGGTAATGCTTCATCAGCAACCGGTGATAGTTATCTAACAATTAGAAACTACGGAAGTGGAATGAATCCTAAGAGAAATGTATCAATTCAGCGTGTTACATATGTTACAATCGACAATAGTAGTATTCTTTTAGCGGGTGCAATCGACAGGGCCAATGAATATGATAATGAATTGTTTTCAATAAGTAGAGTAGATGATTTTAAATTACAAAATAATTCATATATATTCTTTGTTACGGGAGCTAATCTATTAAAGAACTTTCAAAGTTTAGATTCATCTGGTAATCCAGCAGTTGTAACCATTACGGATGACTATCGTATTACCAACAGATCTGTTGATAATCGCGTCTATATGTATGAAGGCAAAAATTTAAATGTTGCTGAAGACCAACAAGTAACAGTTTATGGCGAAGTAACTGGTATGAGTTTCTTTGGAATATTTAATTATGCTAATGGTGGTATTAATACCGGAATATATAGTAATCAATATGGCCCAGGAGATACGTTGGATTGGTCTGGTTTGTTTGCTAAAGGTAGTTATGTTTTAGGTAAGCATTTAACTAATCATAATATTAAAGTTAATGGATTTTACAGTAATTTTATGAATGAAGAGACACAAGTAAATGAAGTAAATTATATTGATCCAACACCAAAGGATTCGCAATTTTATATGTGGTATATTGGGGAAAATATAATTGAATATAATGTTAATTTGGTGGCATCAAAATACTCTACATTAGGTTCGGTAGAGCAATCATTCTTAGAGTTTTCTAAACCAAATACCTCTTTCCAGATTGAAAGTTTCGATATTTCAGATATTGCTTCTGGAATATCATTGGTGGATAAAAATAATATTCCTAGAATTGCTGCTAACAATAATGATGCTAACAATATATTTGGTTTAGCAATGGAAGCAAGTAATAATGGTTGGTTAACGACTGGTAAAACATCTTTTTATACGACAAGCCCTTGGATGCAAGGTGTAACGTATTATGAAGGTGAAAACTCTACAGTTGTTCCAACGATGTTGTTCTATTTATATCACTCTAAGAATATTACGGAAACAAAGGATTTAGGAACAGTTCGTATTACGATTAAGGCAATTACTAAAATAAATGCTTTATCAAGTGAAGTAGAAAGATTAGTTGTTAATGTCAATATGTCAACGGCATTGTTCCAAACAACTGAATATGAAGGAGCGATGACACCCGGTGATAAGTATGATTTATTTACTTCAACAACTACGAATATTACAACAAAGAGTAAATTCAGTGTATATTACGGACTATATTCAGCTGGTACAAATATTTATCAAAGTGGTTATCATAGAGCTTTGACATCATCTTATATTCTTCCGGAGAACACTAAAATAACAATGATTGATTTTGGTACTGGAACGACAGAATACTACTATCATGTTATTACGGCTCAAGATGTTGCTAATGCGCAAAGTGAATTTCAATCAGAAAATGAATGCTCTTATAATTTATCATTATTTACTCGTATGGGTAGTTTAAATAACAATAGTAATTATGATGATGCGGCTAAGAATGCTATTTATTATGACGGAACAAATAGTAGTGAAGAATTTATCTTTATTGTCGATTTTTCTGACACTGATATTCAAAGTGATCAATTAGAAAAAAAATTATTAATAGAAATAAGAGATGCCAATGATGAGGGAATAATTACCGTATTAGGTATTCAACATGATCAATTAACTTATAATTTATATTCAGGAAAAGATTCAATAATTAATGAGACGGTTGTTGCATCGGCTAATCCACTTTATATTGGTTATAATGATACTTTTGAAGTTTCTATTGACTATCAAAATTCTAATTTAAGTGGGGTAGCCATTACTGATACACAATATTTTGATTCTAAATTAGGAGTACAAATTGCTATTAAAGATGCTAGAGGAAATGTTGTTTCTGGAACTGACCTTACGGGTGCTTATTTCCTTATTGATGGAACAAGATATTACCCTGATATTGCTGGATATACACATATTAAATTAGCTAATAAAGTTGGTAATACGAAAAAATGGATTATCTTTAATACCGAGAATGCAAGTCTTGGAACTGGTTCTTATACATTTACTTTTGAAGCTTTTGCATCGACGGATGGTATATATTATAGTTCTGGTGCTTCGTCGTTTGTTAATCTACCAATAGATATAATAAATAGTAAATATGGTCTTAATCCAGTACTAAATGAAGATAGTGTAATATTTAACGAAAAGGGGACGGATAGAGCATTGAAATTTACAATTAATTATACATCTCTTTTGAGTAATCCTAATTTACGTATAGCATTGTATCGTCGTGAATATGATGAAATATATGACATTGATTATGATTTGGTTGATTTACAAGATTATGTATCGTCTACATTGACAACCACTGCTAATCCAAGTGAATATTTACTGTCAAATAGTCCATCACAAGTTAATACGTATGCACTTCTTTTAAATGATGATTTAATGACAGGGACATATAGATTAGCCTTTAGATTATATGATAGCAATACGATGATTGGTGAAATCAATCAATATATAGTAATAAAGTGAGGTATTTTATGGAAGAAAAATTAAAAGAAATAACAAATCAAGAATTAATACAAATTTATCGTTTAGTACTAGAACATCTTGAATACTTGAATAATGAAAAAAGTAAAGTAGAGGAAGTTGATAAAAAATGATTGAAGAATTAAATAACAAGTACAATGATTTTAAAGGTGTTATCGATATTCTTCCAGTAAATACTAAGTATAATCGTAAACGTAAAACAGATTATATTCTTGAAGAAATAGAAAACGATAATAAAAGATTAGAACAAGTAAAGAAGGAGATTGAAAAAAGAATTAATAGTTTTTCTAGTTTAGAAGTTAATAATAAAATTCAAGAATTAGAACATGAATTAGAAAAATGTAATATTGTTAATGAATGGAGTAATTATAATACAGCTTATGAAAAAATGCATCTTGATTACTATTTATATCAACTTCATAGATACTACAAAGAGGATTTAGTTAGTGTTAATGCGTGTATTAAAAAAATATTAGAATCTTTTAAAAAAGTAGAGATAGTTTTAACGAAGGATGACTTTAATTTTAATAGTTATGTAGCTGATTATATGGAAAAAATTTTAAATAATGTTACGGATCAAGAATTATCTGATTATTTTGAAGAAATATATTGGAAGAATCCGGATATTATTAAGACAATTGAAATAAATTTTAAAAGTATTTATTTACGAAATGAAAAAAAGATAGATAAGTATTATGAAACGCGACATCAAGAATTTCTAAATAATCATAAAGATGAAGAAATATATAATATGCGTATTAAATTAAGTAATGATATTAAGACACTAAAAGGTGAGGATGCATTCTTAAACTTTCAGAAATTTGTAAATAATGAATATGTTATTGCTGATTTTAAAAAAGATGATATAGATAAAAAGAAACAAATTTATTTTAATGAAGAAAGTTATAATTATGATAATCTTTTGGAATTAAATCAAGTATTGAATGAATATAATGTTTTAATAAAATATAAGTATTTATTTACTGATATGAGAGAAAGATTAGAGAAAAAAGATTCTTTAAAGAATGCTAAAAATAATGCATTAAAAGAAGTATCAAAGGAAGAAAACAAGTTAATTAAATTAAATGATAAGCATAATAAGAAGCCATTATTTGGTAAAAAGAAAAATGATGAGAAGTTTTTATTCAATTATAAGAATATTTTAAATAATATTATTAAATATTATGATGAATTTGATAATGCTTGTTTTAATGATTTGGTATTTCTTAAATTGAGTCAAGATAGTACAGTTTTAGAAGTATTAAAATTAATTAGTGCTAATTATTTATATTTTGTTGAAAGAACTTTTGCTAATGATGAATCTTTAAATATTAATGATGTTACAAAGACGTTTGATGAATTAAAGGAATATATTAATAATAATAATTTTGTTCTTTTAAATAATATTGCTTTATTAGATGAAAAACAAATGAAACAATTAATTAGTGATAAATATAATTTAGGAAATATTAAATTATCAACGGATTCTTTGCTTGATGAAAATATTGAAAGAACAATAAGTGATATTAGATTATTAATTAATTATGAAGATATTGTTAAATCGGGTATTAATATCGATGATATTTCTTTGTATTTGGACTATAGCAAATTATTAGAAAAAGAGAATTCTCACTAAAATGTGATAATTCTTTTTTTTGATTATTTTATTTTTTGATTAGGCACAGAAACATGTTTTAATACATATAATGATATAGGTGATAAATATGAATAGTATGTTTGATGGTGTAGTAATAGATCCAGGACATGGTGGTGTTGATAGTGGGGCTAGAGGTAAAGATATATTAGAAAAGGAGTATAATCTATTAATAAGTAAATATATGTATGATAGATTTAGGGAATTAGGAATACCGGTATATATAACAAGAGATAGTGATATAACTCTTAATCCTAGTGATAGGGTAAATAAAGTATTATCTTCCTTTGGAAATGATCCAAATGTTGTTGTTATTTCCAATCATTTGAATGCAGGTAAAGGTGATGGTGCAGAGGTGATTTATGCTCTTAGGAATAGTTCTAGGTTAGCTAACGATATTTTAAATAATATTGGTAATGCTGGTCAAAATACAAGAAGAATATATCAAAGAAGATTACCTAGCGATCCCACCAAAGATTATTATTTTATGTTAAGAGATACGGGAAAAACAGAACCTTTAATTGTTGAATATGGCTTTATTGATAACGACGATGATTTAAGATTTCTTAAAGATAATTATAAACAGTTAGCTGAGGCTGTTATTAAAGCCGTTTTAGAGTATAAAAATATTCCGTATACTGATCCGGGAACTACCATTAGTGATACATATAAAGTAATGAAAGGTGATACATTATATGGAATAGCTAATAAATTAGATACAACGGTAGATGAACTTAAGAAAATAAATAATTTAACAAGTAATTCTTTATCGATTGGTCAGATATTAAATGTACCAGTTAAAACTATCGATACAGGAGAAACTGAATTATATCAAGTAAAAAGAGGAGACACACTATATTCAATTGCTAATAAATATGGAATTACTTTAAAAGAATTAAAGGCTATTAATAATTTAGAAAATGATAATTTAGCAATAGGACAATTATTAAATGTACCAAGCGGTTTATCTTTAGTTAGTTCTTATGTAGTTAGTCCTGGCGATACACTTTATAGTATAGCCAAAAAGTTTGATACAACAGTCGATAATTTAAAAAAGGCTAATAATTTAACTAACAATATGTTATCGGTTGGTCAAAAACTTATAATTCCACTAGTTGAAGATACTACGTATGTGGTTAGTGCTGGCGATACTCTTTATAGTATTGCTAGAAAATTTAATACAACGGTAGATGAACTTAGAAGATTAAATAATTTAACTAATGATGTTTTATCAATAGGTCAAATATTAATACTTAAATAATGAAGCAACACTTTATAGTGTTGTTTTTAGTATAAACAATTGCATTTTATGATTAATTATAGTAAAATTATAGTAGGAAAGTAGGTATGTTAGATGAGCGATAATAAACGTAATTTTTTAATACAAAATGGTGTTGATGTAGAAAAGGGTATTGAAAATACAATGGATGAAGAAACATATAATGAATTATTAATTGATTTTGCTAATACATTTCCAGTAGATGTAAATAAATTTAATGAATATAAAGTGGCTGGCGATATGGTTAATTATGAGATTATTGTTCATGCTCTTAAAAGCAATTGCAGAACACTTGGATTTTTGAATACTGGAGAAATGTTTTATCAACATGAACTTGCTAGTAAACAAAATAATGTTAATTATGTAAATGAGCATTATAATGAATTAATTACTGAAGTGAGAAAAGTATATGATATATTGGTAAAATATAGGGAGATGAATTAAATGAATAATCAATTTTTAAATATTATTAATAAGAAAATATTAGAAAATTATCAAGAAGTTTTAATAATTGATATTCTTGATGATAAAATATATAAATATGTTAATAATGATGGTAATTTTATTTTTAAAGAAGACTCTTCTTATGTAGCATATTTTGATACTTGTAAAAAGTTTATTTTTGAAGATGATATACCTGATTATATTAATTCTCTATCTATATCTAAATTAGAAGAAAGTAATAGTAAAATTACTTTAAATTATCGTATGTATGATAATAAACTTGGTAGTTATATGAATTATATTAATAATATATCTTTATATAATGATGAGACTAGTGGTAGAAAAATGATAGTTGTTTTAGTTAGTCCTAGTAATAATACGGTTGTTTTTAAAAACAATAATCAATCAAAATCTGACTTGGAGGAAAAACTAAGTAAACTAGTAGATGCAGTTAGTTTATCAATGTTAAAGATTCATAATGTTGTTAATATGGATAATAATTTAAGAACTAAAGATGAATATATTAATTCAATTCTGGTTGAATTAACAACTAATTATCCAATATTAAATAAATCATTTAATGATAATGCTTCGGAAATATATAATTCTGGTAAGCAATCTATTATGATTGTTGATGATGATAAGATGACTTGTAATTTAATTGCTAAGATATTCAGTAATGATTATGATATTATCATGGCTAATAATGGTAGAGAAGCAATTGATGTTTTGAAGGATATAAAAAGAGATAATATCAATTTAGCTTGTATTTTCTTAGATTTAATTATGCCTGAGTTAGATGGGTTTGGTGTACTTGATTTTTTAAATGATAACAATTATTTAATGAGATTACCAGTTATTATAATTAGTGGTAATTATGACAAAGAAACAAGAAATAAGGCATATAGTTATAGTATTGCCGATATGCTTGAGAAACCTTTTAATGCACAAGTTATACGTCATAGAATTGAAAATTTAATTAATTTATATCGTTCTAGTGGAATACTTAATGAAATGATGCTTGAACAACATCAAAACTTGAAAGAGGTTATTTTAACAATTGTTAAGTCATATGAAATTGATAATCAAATGATTATTAATCAAGTTAAAAAATATATGAAAATATTAACTATGAAAGTTTCTTCTTTATATCCAGAATATAACATAAATAATAATATGATTGGAAAAATTGTTAATTCTTCATCTTATTATGGTATTGGTAATTATATATTACCGAAATCTATATTAAATAAAAGAGGAGAGTATACTCCAGCTGAAGACGATATTATTAAAGTAGCGAGTACAAGTGGAGCATCAATTGTTAAATATGTTTTAACAAATAATAAAGATGTCGATTTACAATATTGTTACGAGATAGCTAAATATTATTCTGAAAATTATGATGGAACAGGTTATCCAGAAGGTGTAAGTGGTAATAGTATTCCATTATGTGCACAAATTGCATCTTTAGCTATTGAATATGCTAATTTAGTAAATACCATTATGCCAGTTGATTATGAAAGAATAGCTTCTTTAATAATTATGGAATCTGGTCATAAGTTTAATCCAAAAATAGTGGAGGCATTTAAAGAGGTTGAGGTGGAATTTGAAGCTGTTACTAAAGTAGGTGGTTAGTAAATGTTAAGTGATATTTCTTTACAGTTAGTTAGCATTTTATATGTTGTAGTTTTAGCTACTGTCTATTTTGTTAAAAGAAGGTATAATTTTTTAGAGAGTAAAATATATAAAGTTTTATTAGGAGTTACATTTTTTAATCTGTTACTTAATATAGTAAATATATTTATTGATAATACTAATATTTTATTTGTTATATCTATTTTGTATTGTTTAGGATTATTCTTTTGGTTAATACTATTTATTTCTTATTTGTTATTAAGTATGAGTAATAAAAAATATGAAAATTTTAAATTATTAATTAGAGATCATCCTGTTATTTATTCAATTATAATTGCTATTATTATAATATTTCTAGTTTTAGTATTATCTCAAAATTTATTTGGCTTAAAATTTGTAAATTATTATAATAAGGATATAAATATAATATATGCTTTTGGTATAATTAGTTCATTAATTATTATGTTTGTTTTACTTATTAATAATAAGAAAATTGCTAATTATAAAAATTGGTCTATATTGGTATCTACAATTTTATTAGTTTTGATGTTATTTATTCAGATTTTTTATCCTGATATATCAATAATTGGTAGTGGTTTATCTTTAATTACTTTATTTCAGTATTTTACAATGGAGAATCCAGATTTAAAATATATTGATGAATTAAATGCTTTGAAAATAAAAGCTGAACAGGCTAATGCGGCAAAGACTAATTTTTTAGCTAGCATGAGTCACGAAATAAGAACACCAATGAATGCAATTATTGGTTTGTCTGAATCAATGTTAAATAGTAATATACCTGATGAATTTAAGGAAGACGTTAAAAATATTAACGAAGCTGGAAGCATTTTACTTGAGATAGTAAATAATATTTTGGATATAACAAAGGTAGAAGAAGGAAAGACAACATTAAATAATAAGCCATATAGTTTAGCTGATACGATTGCAAAACTATCTCATATGGTCGAAATTTCACTTATTGATAAACCAATTAAATTTAATGTTCAAGTTGTTGGTAATATACCAAATACATTAATGGGTGATGAAGTAAAAATATATCAAATTTTAATGAATATTCTTTCTAATGCCGTTAAATATACGAAAAAAGGAAGTATTACATTTGTTATTGAATCAGTTTTATTTGGAAATAAGGATACTTTAACATTTAAAGTTATTGATACTGGTATTGGAATTAAAAAAGCTGATAATGCTAAATTGTTTCAAAAATTTGAAAGATTGGATCAAGAACAGTCTGATATTCAAGGTACAGGTTTAGGTCTTACAATTACTAAAAAGTTACTTGATTTAATGGGTGGTAAAATTAGTTTTGAGAGTGTTTATCAACAAGGAACTACTTTTACTATTGTTGTTGAACAGGAAATTGTTGATAAATCTTCGGTTAATTTTGAAACATACAAAGCAAAGAAGATGACTGTCGATAGTTATTTTGATGGTAGTAAATATAATATTTTATTAGTGGATGATAATTTACTTAATTTAAAAGTAGCAGAAAAGATGTTAAAACAATATAATTTAAATGTTACGAGTGTTAAGAGTGGTCTTGAATGTTTAAATAAAACTAAGAATAATAAGTATGATTTAATATTTATGGATCATATGATGCCAGAAATGGATGGTATTCATACATTATATAATTTAAAAAATAGAGCGTCTGGCTTTGATACACCTGTTGTTGTATTAACAGCTAATGCAATTGACGGTTCAATGGAAATGTATCTAAGAGAAGGCTTTTGTGATTATTTATCAAAGCCAATAGATCAAGTAGAACTAGATAGAATATTACGAGAACAATTAAAAATAGATAGTAATGGTTCTAGTTCTAATAATGTTAATACTCCAAATAGCATAAATAATGATGTAATAAATAATCCAATGTAAAAACAGCACTTTTAAGTGCTGTTTTACTATTTAAATTATACCAATTAAACTTAGTAGTATTAAAATAATTACACCTGGAACTCCTAAAATTCCAACGACAAGTGCAGTAATAAAGTTTATTGGGATAGATATTCCAAGTGAACCACCAAATTTATTGATAAGCCATAAAACTACTAATCCAATTACAATATTAATGATTAATTCAATTAATCTTTTAGCATTGACATGAAATACAAATTTTGCTAGTAACAAAACAATTATGGCTATTAAGATAATTGTTAAGTAATTCATCTTACTCCTCCTTAAGATAATTAAATCATGAATTTAATAAAAATTCAATATATTATATGTCATTACCTAATTTTATTTTTGTGATTTTTATAATTTGTTTCAATAAAATTTTCAATATCTTTTAATACTTCTTGTTCAGTTTTGCTTGGTGTTGTAGTAAAACCAGTTATTTCATATTGTTCTGGTATATCAATGCTGCTAATATTTTCTTTAATGTTTAATATTTTACTATTAAGTTCATTAAATGAAAATGAATCATCATTGATATAACACTCTATATTATTCTTTTTAGCATAATCTGTATTTTGTAATTTTTTAACAAATTCACAAAGTGTTTTATATTGAAAATCATTTATTTTGGGTGGCATTATAATGCAAAGAATATTTTTAATAGTAATTATAAAAATATTAAATTCGCTATTATCGAAGTATATTTGTTGATCTCCAAATAAAATGCATGGTTTATATTTTGGATATATTCTACTTAATATTAAATCTGTTATTCCAGCGTGTCCGCCAGGTACGCAATAATAATCAAAATCAACGCTTACTTTTTGAGTTGGAGTTATTACTGACATAGATGTATGTCTTTCGTTATGTTCTTTTGTATATACTTTGTTTATATCAAAAGTATAATTATCATATATAATATGTTTGGTTATTTCATTATCATTTGATATAACATAGTTAAAATAACTACTTTTCATAACAATCTACTATTTAATTTTCCTAGCTTCTAGATAGAATCTTTTATCATGACTATGTCCCATTGAGAATGTTTTCCTTGGAAGTGCCCCATCTAATATTACAGTTTTAAATAAATCTTCCTTGGCCATTGGATCAAAGATAATACCAATATTGTTTTCTTTTGAACCTAATTCTTTGGTAACATCTTCGCCATGAATATAGTCTATTTTTCCATTATGATTATTTAGATATTCATCTAAAAACATTTGAATAGAACCAACGACAATATTTGATTTAGGGTTGCTAATATATAATGTTTTATCAAAATCTTTGGTAATTAATTCAAATTTTTGCCCGTTACCATCTTCGTTTATTTCATAATATTTATATAAATTATCAATTAAATCTTTAACATCAACATCGAATAATACACGATGAATTGCTTCAAATTCTAGAGCTTCACTATGTAAATTAACAAGTTCAACTAAGGCATATCTTGCTGGATGATTTAAATATTCTTGTTCACTCATAGTTTCTTTTAGCTTTTCATAACATGCTTTAGCTGTAGCTAGGGAATGATTACCATCGCCCATGGCAAATAATAATACTCCCTTATTTGTTACATCGTATTTCTTTTCAAAGTTTTCTTTATCGGCAAGTTTTTCTAGTTTCCCGATGACTTCATCAATAATATTGTTATTTAAATTATATCCTTTGATGTGTCCGCCTTTTTGCATTAAATCAAAGTCGTAAACAACATCATTATTATTTACTTTATTTTTAATACTCTCAATAATGTCTTTCTTTTCATCATCTATAAGAATCATAATGTGTGGTAATTCTAGTAAGGCGTTTTCTCTTACTTTCATTCTTGGTGGAATTCTTTCAATGACAGTTTTTTCAGTTGCTCTAATTAGTGTTTGAGAACCCATTTCATATGAATAATCTTCTAGGTCTACGATACCAATTAATCCTTCTCTTACTTTTCCATCATTTTGAGTTCTTTCAATATAAAACATAGAATCTTTGTATTCATCAAATATATTATTATTTAACATTTCTTCCATGTTTTTATTAATTTTTTTAATTCTTTCTTCAACGTCTTTTTCTTCCAAATATATTTCTGGTAAAGTTAGATTTAATGTTGATGGATTATTTCCAACAATATTATTTACTTCTTCCCAGTAGTCTGGCTCTGAAGTGTACTGATCACATGCAACAACACTCCATTTGTGCATATCAATATTTTTTTTAGGAATCAATATGTTTCCTCTATTAAAAGGTATTTTCATTTTTTCATCTCCAAAATAATTATAACACTTATGTCGTTTATTATAAAGTAATATTTAACTTTAAATAAAAAAAAGACTATAAATAATAGTCTATAATGCTAAAAAATGGCACGCAGTTATTACTCGTTTGAGAAAAAAATCGTGTAAATGAAATTTGAGACTAAGCTCAATTACATATTAAATATATCACATTATAGGGTAATAGTAAATACTGGAATCTGATAAAATGATAAAGTTGATAAAATGATGAGTGGGACATTGATTTTTATGAGCTCTATTTGATAATAATTTAAGTCCATACCTAATCCCACTAGTTTTAATTGAAATATAAAGAAAAATTACAATTATAATCCCACAACAGTGGGACAATTTTGCATGTGCAAAATAAGTTTGATATCACACTCTTCCTTATGAAATAAGTAAATATTAAGTGTATAGATATCATTCTCTTATGCTCTTGTAAAATTATTCAATAAATTTAATAATTTGTGGGATTTAAATAATTTAAGTATAGTACTGAAAAAAAGCTGATTTTATGCTATAATAGAATTTGTAAATACTTTTGATATTAATGCAAAGAGCGGGGGATTAAAATGGATAGTATTAATAAAAGTAAGTATGATTACTTGCTAGATCAAAACAAAAATTATATGGATTTAACAGCACTTTCTTTTGGTGAAAGAAAAATAACTTATGAAGAAATGCATGATAGAATTGAGAAATATGTAAGATTATTATATGCAAAAGGAGTTAGGCAAGGTGATATAATTGGTATTTGCGCTTTAAATACTCCAGAGTCTGTATATCTTATTTATGCTTTGGATATAATAGGTGCAATAACTGTTGGATATAACTTTTTTGATAACAAAGAGAAAATTAAAAAAGATATAGAATTAACAAAGCCAAAAATGGTTATAACTGTTGATATGTTTTATAGTAATTTTAAAAAGTGGGAAAAGGCACTAAATTTCTCCACAATTTTGTATTCACCAGTTGAAATGATTGATGATAAAAAATTAAAAATTGGTTACAGGTTATTGCAATTAAAAAATGGTAATTTTAAGTTATCAAGAAATAGTTATTTGAAAAAATTGTTAGAAAAAGATTATTCGGATGTAGAATATATTAAAGCTCCATTTGTTCAAGATGGTCTAACTGATATACTATTTACAGGTGGATCAACAGGATTTCATAAAGGAGTTGAATTAACAGATAATGGTTTAAATGCTGTTGTTGATGGAATGACTGAACAGTTCCCAGAAAAACCTGGATTTGTTCATTTAGGAAATATTCCTTTCGGTTCTATGGCATATGGAAGATCAATTTTGCATTATGCATTATGCAATAATATGGAGTTTGCATTAACATTAAAAGCAATGCCAAGTGATTTCTATGAAGAACTTGTTAGAACTCATGCTGAAGGTGCTGTAGGAGGCCCACCACACTGGGTATCATTAATCGAAAAAGATGGGGAAGGATTTATACCAAATAAAAATATTAAACCAGGTTCTTTATCAAGTTTACGATATGCAACATCTGGTGGTGAAGCAAGAAAAGAATCAACAATAAATGCTATTAATGAAGCTTTAAGATATGGTGGCAGTGATGCAAGACTAGGTGATGGTTTAGGTGCAACAGAAACTTGGGCATGTATGATAATAAACAATGCAAGAAACACACATAGAGATACATTAGGTTATCCTATTAAAAGACTAGATGTTAAGCTAATTGATTCCACTACAGGATTAGAAGTTGAAAAAGGAAAAAAAGGATTATTATATGTTTCGGGTCCAACGATAATGCGTAGATATTATAATAATCCTGGTGAAACTGATAAAGTTATTGTATATGACCAAAATGGTAAGAAATGGCTAAATACAGGAGATATAGTTCAACAAACTGAAAAAGGTGATTATATTTATGTTGGACGACAAAAAAGAAACTTTGTTTCAGGATGTGATAATATCTATCCAGAAGAACTTGAAAGTTTATTGGTAACAATACCAGAAATAAGAGAATTAGTGGTGACTCCAATATCAGATGAAATGGTTCAATATATTCCGAGATATCATATATCATTATATAGTATGGATATAGATTTTAAAAATTTGGAAGAAAAGATTAATTCATTAGTTATGAAACATTTAAATGAGAATTGGTTGCCTGGATCAATTGTGTATTATGATAAACCACTTGAAAGAATGCAAAATTCAAAAGTAAATATATCGTATTATAGAGAGCAAGATGAGAAAGCACTTGCTAATGGCAAAATAGATCATACTAGTGCAAAAACATTAAGATTAACGAAAATATAAGAAGCAATTCTTATATTTTTATTTACGGAAAATGTCAGAATATGATATAATTATCTCGATACTAGGAGATGATAATATGATGGGAGTTGGAGCACATTTTTCAATTTGTTCGTTTATTTTCTTGGCAATATTGTCATATATTTATTTTTTAAAGCCAAAAATTAATAATGCTGAAACAAATATATATGGTAAATTATTAATTTTGACATTAATAGGATTATTCTTAGAGGTGGCAACATGTATATGGTATGTATGTGGAGTAAGTTTAGATAATATAGTATATCAATATGCTTCAAAGTTAACGTCAGCATATTATATGGTATGGACAAGTTTATTTGCAAAGTATGTTTTAAATATATGTAATGTTAAAAAAGAAATTATTAAAATAGCAAATATCATATATATTATTTGTTTTGTAGTAATTATATTTTTACCAATATCATATATTATAAACGATAATTCAATAGTGCCTACAGGTCCATCAATTTTCCTTACATATTTTGCATGTATTGTAAATACTGTGATGGACATAATATTATGTATAAAAAATAGAGATAAAATATCTGGAAAGAAACTAACACCAGTTTATTCATTATTACTAATTGGAACGATATGTATAGTTGTGACAGATTTATTTCCTGAAACATTTCTTATTGGTTTTCAATTTGTATTAATAATTTTTATAATGTATTTTACAATTGAAAATCCTGATATTAAAATGGCAAAAGAATTAGAATATCAAAAACAATTATCTGATGCTTCTTCCAAAAAAACTTTAGAATTACTTGAAGATCTTTCGAATGATTTGAAATCATCTGTAAGAAAACTAGAACAATTTGGAAATAAGAAAATAGATAAAAATAATATTGATGAATTGAATAAAGAATTAACTGAATTTATCTGGTATTATTGATCTTGCTATTGTTAAAGGGGATTCAAAAGTTAGTGAATATAAATATGAAGTTAAAGATATGTTAGATAAATTACAACAATTAATAATGGTTGAAAATGAGAATGATAATAGAAAGTTAAACATAGAATTAAGTAATAATATTCCAAATGTTGTATATGGTGATGAAAGCAATGTAATCAAGATAGTTTTATATTATTATAATTTAATTTCATCATTAACCAATAGCAAAGAAATGACAATGAAAATTGAATGTATTCAAGTTGGTAGATTTGCAAGACTAAAGTTTAACTATTTAGTTAATGAATCTTTAATCAAAGATTACATTTATAAAGAAAAGGATACAAACGAATTACAATTAGTTAAGAGTGATGATGTAAATTATCAAATAATAGTAAATTTGTTGAAAAAGTTTAATGGGAAAATGATAGTATCAAATCAAAATGATGTTGTTTCAATATCGTTATGCATTAATCAAAGATTATTAACTGAATATGAAATAATAAGTAATAAAGAAGAAAATAAGAATATTAAAGTTACATATAACGATTACTCTGGTAAAAGAATTTTGATAGTTGATAACAACAACTTGAATATTAAAGAAATGAAAGTATTATTGAATCCTTACAATGTTGAAGTGTTGTCAGTAAATACTCCTAATGAAATGTCAGAAGTTCTTAGTGAAAATGAAACCTTTGATTTGATTTTTGTCGATGACATTATTCCTAACTTTAAATTAGATGATTTTACTAATGAAATAGTTAGAACAAAAGACGATTTCTTAAGGCATATTAAAGATAATGCAAAGTATCCAATACTATCAATTATTATGGTAAATCCTAATAATGAAAACATGGAACAAAAATATTTGAATTATGGATTTAGTGATTATATAGTAAAACCAATAAATAAAGCAAATTTAGATAAAATATTAAATAAATATTTTAAGAAATAGAAGTCAAGAAAAATCTTGGCTTTTTATTTGGATGATTATGGATGATTTTCGACCATAATTTCTATTTTTTTGCATAACAAAAAAGCAAGAGCATAAGAGATTGTCCCTTTAAACTATTTAAACCCAGATAAATACTAGGTTATTCATAGGGACAAACTCATTTTGCACTTGCAAAATCAAACCAAAAACTTGGTTGTAAAAAATATTAAATCCTTATTCTATAAGGTATTTTTTATGGTCGAAATTATGGTTAATTTTATATTGTCTTAATTGTAGATGTTATTACACCTAATTTAAATTTATTTGATATATTTTCAGGATTATCTATATCTTTAATAATTGGAATTAGTTTTAAAACTTTCTCATTTTTACCTAAATCAAATATTATTTCATTAGGCATATCTTCTAAACTATAGTTAAATGTTGGGTGAATATGCAATTTAATGCCTTCAATACTTTTAAACTCTTTCATATATTCTTTTACTTGTGATTCTTTTAATGGATAACTAGCATTAAGAATAACTGATTTATTATTTGAAATAAATTCAATTGGAACTTGTGATAAACATAATTCAGATAAACGATCTATTTTTTCATTGAATAATGACTTTAATTTTATATCTATTAAATGTATTCCATGTGGATAATCTTTATTTTTCTCAAATGTAAGTGATTCAATATATTTAGCAATAAATTCTTGCTTATTTTCTTTAGGCATAACTTTCCATTCATTTAAGAATAATGATACATCACTACCATTTTTCATGAATATTCTCTGGATATCTCGTTTAGCCATTACTTTTTCTGGCGTAAAATTATTTTTGTTTTTTAATTCTTGTTCTTTTTCTAGTTGTTTAGTTAACAGATCAAGTTTTTCATTGATTACTTTTATATCTTCTTTAAAATCATCAAGTTCTACGATTTCAGACATATATGCTTTTTTAATTCTTTCTTTTTGCTTAGTTAATTTAATTATTTCCTTTTCTATATCTGATTTATCAATTCTCATCTCTTTATCGGCAAATAAAGGTAAGAATAGTTCATTATATTCATTATCAAATCTTAATAACTGACCAACAATTCTTTCAAATTCTTCTTCAATATACGATTCTCTAAAGTTTTCATGGCATTTTTCGCAGTTATAATAAATATATCTTTTCTTTTTACCACCTGCACCTTTACATTTCATTATCTTGCCACAATGCGGGCATTTAATCTTTTGAAAGAATGTATAAACTCTAGTTCTGGTATAAGTTCTTTGATTGATTATCTTTTGTGCTTGACATTCTTCCCAAATATATCTTGGAATAATTGGTTCAACAACATTCATGTATATAATTGGTTCTAATCCTTCTTTTTTGCCAATAGCTTTATATTGTTCCCAATCGCCCATATAAATCTTATTGTTTATTATCTTTTCAATGTAAGTGTCTCTCCATTTTTTATTTAATATTTTTTCTTCATTAAATATCTTTGCAATCTGTAAGTATGTTTTTCCTTGTAAGTATAAATCAAATACTCTTTTAATAATTGGAGCAGTTGCTTGATCAATGATAGTTTTTCTTGTGCTATCATTTTTATAACCTAATGGTTTTATTCCTGGTATATGTCCTGATTTAATTGCTCCAACCATTCCGAACTTAGTTCTTTCTGATACGATTTCAATTTCAAGTTGTGATAAGACAGTAAGCATTCTTACAAAGAATCTACCGTTAGCAGTAGAGGTATTAACATCGTCTCTATCACATACTAAATAAGTATTATATTTTTCTAGTTGTGTAATAAGTTCTTCTAAATCTCTAACTGAACGAGTAACTCTATCAAGTTTATAAGCAACGATATAATTGATTTTTCCATCTTGCATATCTTTAAGCATTTCTTGAAACTTAGGTCTATGTTCCATATCTTTAGCGGATATACCTGCATCACAATAAACCTTATAGATTTCATAACCTTTATATTCACATAGTTGTCTTAGTTTTTCTTCTTGTTCTCCTAAACTAAAACCTTCACGAGCTTGATCTTCGGTTGATACACGAATATAAATTCCTGCTATTTTTCTTTCTTCTTTCACTAAACAAACCTCCTTATTACTAAAAAGAGGAGACAGTAGCACATATAAGTCTATATACTACTGACTCCTCTTAATAATTTAATATTATAAATATATCCTTTGCTTTTTATCATCGGTGTACCTCCATTTCTAGAGAATACCTCTTTCATTGGTTATTTATAATATCACTTTATTTAGTTTTGTCAATAGTTAGCAACTTTTAGCTAGTTTAAAGTAGTTTTCAAGTTCAGATAAATTGTGTTTTTCATGCAAGTTATTAATATAAAAATCATCGATACCATTGAAGAATAAGAAAGTATAATTATTGATTATTACCTTATGAGGATCTACATAAGCAAGATTACTAGGTTCTAACTTAATTAAATGACCTTTCTCAAGTGTTATAGGAGTGGAAGTATATTTACTTGCCCAATTTATTTTCTTCTTTAAATCAGGACTTAAATCAAGTTTTTCTTTAATAATATTTAACATATCATCACACCTTTCTTACAACAAAAAAACGAATGGTTCGACGATTATTTCAAATGGCAGGGGATGAGAGAATCGAACTCCCAACAGTGGTTTTGGAGACCATTATTATACCATTTAACTAATCCCCTAGGTCGTTTTCTTTATATAATTTATCATAAAAAATGTTATTTATCAAGATTTTATGTTAAATTTATATAATATTTTATGTTTAGGTAAATAAAAAATTTCTTGATAATCAAGAAATTAAATATTTATGGTTTCTTTTTTATTTCTAGGATGTTTTAGTAAGAAGTCAGTAATTATTTTTTTTACTTCTTCTTTTCTTTTTTGAGTAAAACAATCATGAGTTACATTTTTAATGTTTACTAAGATGTTTGTTTTTGATTTAACTGATTCATATACATAATTTGTTCCTTCTTCAGGAACTACTTTATCCTCTAATCCATGAATTGTTAAAATAGGGCAAGTTATATTTTCAACATCATTCTGGTATTTATTAACTAATTTAGTAAATTCCATCATTGTTGTAATTGGTGTTTTTTGAATACGTTCAATTACTTTTTCTTTTCCTTCTTCTTTTAATAATTCAGGCATGCTTTTTAAGGTTTCATTAATACCTTTAATATTTACTTTGCCATCTTTAAAATAGAAATATCTAAATGCTGGAGCTGCAAGGACTAGTTTTTTTACTTGTGGATAAATGCTGGCTAAATGAGCAGCAATTACACCGCCCATACTATGACCGATTAGGTATATTTCTTTATAATTATGATTAATTAGAAATTCAATTTGATTTTTGGCTTCTTTTATCCATTCTTCATATTTTACATCTTTGACAACATTTTTTTCATGTCCAGGTAGAGTAAATGTATAAACGTCAAATTTTCTATTTACTTGTAGTTCATTTTGAAGATTACCATAGTCATATATTCCACCAACAAATCCATGAATTAATAAAATTGCTTTCTTTCTAAAAATCATATTATCACCAATAAAATTATAGCATTTCTTTTTAGAGATGTAAATTAACATTTAGCTTATTGTTTTATTTTACGTTTATTATTTATATATATTTTTATAGTGATTAAAATATATGGTATGATTAGTAAACTAACTATATATATAAAATTTTTTTCTATATAATTATTAAATACAGTTATATTATCAAATATATAATTACTCATGATAATTAATAATAATCCAATAACTATATTAGTATATTTAAATGTCTTATCATTTTTTCTAGGTATATTTTTAGAGATAGTATAAATAAGTAATGTCATATAGATATATGATTCAGTAATACAGCTCATCGATACGATATTTTCAATTCGTTCTAGAAAACCAAATAGTTTTATTTTCTTTAGAACCATGTATTCAGAAAATTCAAATGCTTTTGTTAAATATATACCTAATGTGCCAATGGTTCCAATAATAGTTATTAATGAGATGAGACATCCGACAATATAAGAAAAGATGATACTTTTATTATATTTATCTTGATTAGTTATTTTATCTTTAGGGATAATTAAGATAGATATTATTGGTAAGATATTGATAATAGATATTTTTATAGATGATATGAATAAATTGTTTATATTTATTTTTAAGATTGGGAGTAAGTTATCTAATTTTATATCACCAATTAATGATAAGTTACTAAGAATAAACATGATTAAATTAATAGTTATTAAGATAATACTTATATGAGAAATAACATTTATTTCTTTGGTAGAACAATATACTGATAAAGTTACTAATAAGATGGATGTAATGATTATAGGAGTACGATAGAGAAATTGGGTTGTGATAAAACTTATAATGTTATATAAAACAGTTAAAGCTATTATTAATAATATAATTGATATAAATAGATTTATAATGGTACCAAATATATCTCCGAATAAATGCTTATTTTTTTCAAATAGATTTAATTCTTTATGATAGTTAGAAATATATAGTGTTAGTAATAAAGGTATAATGCCAATTATATATGAAATTAATATAGCAATCCACGAATTAACACCAACTGATTGTTTTAATATACAAATGTTAATACCAGTATTAAAGGAAATAATAATAGTTAAGAAAATAGATGATAATTCTAAATAACTAATTTTTTTCATTATTACCCTCCATAATATTTCCTTTGCTAATAATATTAATTTTTGTGTTTATATTAATAGGAATAGTTTTATAAGTTTCGTTGTACCAATTATCTTTTACTTTTAGGTATGTTTTATAATCATGTTTATATATTTCATCTAAGAAACCAAAGACATCAGAATTATATTTATTTCTAATAGTATTAATATCTTTAGAGATATTGTTTTTTAAATATGTTGATAGATTATTTTCTAATAATTTAAGATTGTTATTATGATTTAAGTTTAAATTACAGGCTGATTCATTGATGGTGGCTTTGATATTTATATCGATATTTATTTTTTGGTTTTTAGTAGTTATTTTGGATTTACTAGAAATAATTTCAGCTGATAAATATTTATCTTTTTCACATTCATAGGTAATAATACTGCTGCTAATATGATTCTTTATAATGTTGTAAGATATACTTTCATTATCAGTAAGATAATCTAATAATTTATTATTTTTGAATATGGCTAGACCTGATAGTTTATACATTGAATTCACTTTGGTACTATCAGTATTTTGAGTTGTATCTGATTCGTCATTTATATTATCAATTTTTATAGATGGGAGAATTATTTCGGTATTAGGATTTAATGACATAATGGTTAATTCATTTAGTGTGGTTAAGTTGGTTACTCCTTGAAATCTATTATTAGTTTCTAGTGTTTTTAAGATACTTGATGAGGATATTTGATCGATTGGAGTTGTTGTTGATATGATATTTTCGTCTTTTCCAATTAGAACATTAAATTCAGTTCTAATAGATGGATCTCTTAAATAGAAATCTAATATTTGGGTAATATCTTCTTTTGCAATATTTTCATTAATTATTACTATTTGGAGGTGTTCTGGATAAAGATATCTTGATGAAGATAATTTTATTTGTCGATAGGCTTCTTGAATGGTTTTGCCAGTACCAGTATAGATAATAAATGGTGCTTCAATATTACTTGATTTATCGGGGGCTTGAGGATTTACAACTTGAGCATTTATAATAAAGTTATTATTTATTTTATTTATTTCAGTAGCTGTTAAGATAGCAATGTCATTTAATTCTTTATTGTCGTAGCATCCGGTTAAGATAAAGATGGTAAATAGTAGAATTATTTTTTTAATCTTCATAAGGGCCTCCACTTTTGTTTTTAGTAATATTATCTGTTAGCATATGATTTCTTTTATTTAAATTTATGGTAGGTGTTTTAATGATACTATCTTTTAAATTAGCAGTAATGGGCGGAGCAAATGGAGTAAGATAGGGCATACCAAGAAAATCATAACTTGATAGGTTGATAATCATAAAGATAAATACTAAGAGAATACCATGGATTCCAAAAAGGGCACCGCCTATCATGAAGAGAAAGCGATATAAACGCATAGCATTAATAAATTCAGGCTCGACAAACGTTAAGGCTGATATTGAAGTAATGGCAATAACGATAATCATTATTGGAGAAACAATACCTGCGCTTACAGCAGCTTCGCCTAAAATAAGGGCACCAACGATTGAAATAGCAGATGAGGCAAAGGATGGTATTTTTAAATCGCTTTCACGAAGTATTTCAAATGATACCATCATTAAGAGGGCTTCAACAAAAGTAGAAAAGGGAACGTTTTCGCGTTGGGCTGCTATGCCAATTAACAATTCAGTGGGAATAATCTCTTGATTGTAAGTAGTCATGGCAATATATACTCCTGGTGTTAAAAGAGTAATAGCAAAAGTAATATATCTAATAATTCTTGTTAAGGACACATTGATGCTTTTAGCAAAATCGTCTTCTTCAGAAATAAAATAATCATTAATTGTGGTGGGCATAATTAAGGCAAAAGGATCATTATCAGCTAAAATAACAACATTTCCTTGGAGTAAATATTTAATGGCAGTGTAAGGTTTTTCGGCGGTCATAACATTTGGAAAATTATTTTTATTTTCTTTTTCAATTAAATTTCTAATAGTACCGGTAGCAATAATACCATCGATATTTATTTTTTTAAGTAATTTATCGACATCATTGACTAGTTTTTCTTTAGCAATTGATTTAATATATAAAAGCGATACTGAAGTATCGGTATATTTACCCATTCGATAATTTTTAATCCATAAGTCATTACTTTTAATTCTTCTTTTTATTAAGCCAATATTATTTTCAATGTTTTCGGTAAATGAATCTAATGCTCCACGAGGAGTATTTTCAGTAGTAGGGGTAGTAATACCACGTGACAAATCTTTTCTTGTTTCTAGAGCAATATATTTATTTTGGGAATATATAATAATGGTAAAACCACTATTTAAGTAGTAAGTTAGATCATTATAGTTATTTAATTCTTTATATTTAAAATTATTAATTTTGTTTTTAATATTTTTTATGGTTGGTATATAAATATTATTTAAACTTCTAATTATAAAATTAGAAATATCACTTGAAGATGTTATTGTTTGATTATATATAATATATATTTCTTTATAAAGTATTTTCTTTTTGCGATATACAATATTATCATCATTGTTAGTATCTTTTTTTAATTTATTTATTACATTATTCATATGGCACATCCTTTATAGTTTTCTTTTTTTAGTATTGATAAAATGTGTAAATTTATGTAAAAAATGGGGATTTTATTGTTTTAAAAAATTAGATATGATAAACTATTTTTTAGGAGATAATAATATGAAAAAGAAAGAAAACAAAGATATAGATAAAAATAATCAAAAAATATTTGAAGCTAAGAAAATTATTAAAGAAGAAAAAAGAAAAATAAAGATAGAAAAAAATAATATTAGAAAGAGAAAAATTGAAAAATTTAAAAAGACAAAATTAGGAAAAGTGTTTGGTAGAGTATTTTTCTTTTTAGATGATAAGAGAGATAATTATTCTTTTTCTGAATTATTTTGTGTAACACTTGTTTCTTTAGTTTTAGGCTTTTTTGTATGCCTTTGTGTATTTACTATTATTACTGGTGGTAGAAATTATTTTAAGATGTCAAAGCAATTAGATAAATTTTATGATGTATATGATGTTATTATAAATAATTATTATGGTAATATTGATAAAGATGAATTAATTGAAGCAGCTATTGATGGTATGGTATCTAGTGTAGGAGATGTATATACTAGTTATAATGATGTTGCAACAACGGATAATTTTAATGAGATGGTTAATGGTACTTATGAAGGTATTGGGTGTACAATTACTAAAGTTGAAAATGGTATTATGATTGTAGAAGTATATGAAAATACTCCAGCTAGTAAAGCAGGATTAAAGGCTAATGATATTATTACTTTGGTCGATAACAAAGATGCTGTAACTGGAATGAGTATTAATGACTTATCAAATTATGTTAAGAATGAGGCTAAGGGTAAAATTGTTATGAAAATTCTTAGGGGTGATGAAGAACTAGAGGTTACTCTAGAAAGGGGAAAGGTAGAGATTCCTTCAGTACATACAGAAATATATGAAAATAATGACAGGAAGATTGGATATATGGATATATCAATATTTTCTTCAGTTTCAGCAAAGCAATTTAAAGATAAATTAGAAGAATTGGAAGAAAAGAAAATAGATGGTTTAGTTATTGATGTAAGAGATAATAATGGAGGATATTTAACAAGTGTAACAGATATAGCTAGTTATCTTCTCCCAAAAGGCAAGACCATTTATCAAGTTCAAAGTACAAAGAAGAAAACAATTACCAAAGATAAAACAAATGAAATGAGAGAATATCCAATTGCAATAATTACAAACGGTGAAAGTGCATCGGCATCAGAGATTTTAGCAGCAGTCATTAAAGAAAGTTATGGTGGATATGTAGTTGGCACAAAAACTTATGGCAAAGGAACTGTTCAACAAGTAAAACAATTAAAAGATGGTAGTATGGTTAAATATACGATAGAGAATTGGCTTACTCCTGATGGTAATTGGATTAATGAAAAAGGGATTGAACCAACCGATGAAGTAGTACTTAGTGAAGAATATTATAAAGAACCAACTGCAGCAAATGATAATCAATTACAGAAGGCTTTAGAATTGGTTAGTAAATAATCATTAAAGTCTTTTTTTATGACAAAATTTGTAAAATTTATGACAAATACATTGATTTTTAAAAATCATAGTTTATAATTCTTGTATGTAAGTGATTATGAAGGTGAATTATTGTGTTTGATATTGTGGTTTGCAGTACAAGTAAAGACTTGATGAATAGGAGTATCAAGGTAATTAATTGTGGTTTAATTAATTATGATTTTGATTATCATGTTTGTAAATTTAATAATAATTGTGATGAATTATTAAAAATTATTGATAAGAATAGAAGAAAATTATATATAATTGATATTGATAATAATTTAGATATAGCTATTAAAATAAGAGAAAATGATTTTGATAGTATAATTATACTTGTTAGTTCACATGATAGTATTGATTATTCTTTGTTTAACGAAAGACTTATGATACTAGATTATTTATGTAATAATGAATTGTATGAAGATAGATTAAAACAAGATATTTGTTTAGGAATTAAGATATTGTTTAAAGAAAACGTTTTTGTTTTTAGTTATAATCATGTTGTGTATCGTATTCCTTATGAAGATATAAATTATATTGAAAAGGAACCAAATATAAAGAGATGTATAATTCATACGTTAGATAAAGATTATTATGTTGTTAATTCAGTAGAAAAGATTAGCAGCAATTTATCAGGGATGTTTATTAAGACAAGTCAGTCTTGTATTATTAATTTAATGAATGTTAGTAATGTAGATTGTGTAAAAAATATAGTTTGTTTTAAGAATGGTGATATGACTACATTAATAACAAATAGAGCAAAAAAGATAATTAAAGAATATGTGTAAAGTAGTCTTCTTTGTTTGTATTTTATGATATTATTTGTTATAATTATGATAATGTGAGGTAGATATGAATGTGTGGATTTGTTGGCTTTGTTGATAAGGCTAATAATAAAAAGAAGATAATTAAAGATATGGCTGATATTATTAAACATAGAGGACCGGACAGTGATGGATACTACGTAGGTAATGATTGTGCGCTTGGATTTAGAAGATTATCAATTATTGATTTAGCAGGTGGAGATCAGCCAATTTATAATGAGGATAATACAAAGATAATTACATTTAATGGCGAAATATATAATTATCAAGAAATAAGAGAGGATCTTGTCGGTAAAGGACATAAATTTAAAACAAATAGTGATACCGAAGTATTACTTCATGGGTATGAAGAATATGGTAGTAAACTATTAAATAAATTAAGAGGTATGTTTGCATTTGCTATTTACGATATAAAAGATAATAGTTTGTTTGTAGCAAGAGATTTTTATGGCATTAAACCATTATATTATTATTTAACAGATGATGAATTTATGTTTGGTTCCGAAATAAAATCTTTTTTGGGGCATCCTAATTTTAAGAAAGAATTAAATAGAGATATGTTAAAACAATATCTTACTTTTCAGTATAGTGTCGGAGAAGATACTTTCTTTAAAAATGTATATAAGCTTAGACCTGGTCATTATATGACATATAAAGATGGTAAACTTGATATAAAGAAGTATTATGAAATAGATTTGACTAGTGATAATACTAAATCTTTAGATGAATGGAAAGATATTATTAGAAAAGAATTAAAGGAATCGATTAAATATCATAAGATTAGTGATGTTGAAGTTGGAAGTTTTTTATCGAGTGGGGTAGATTCTTCAATCGTAGCGACACTAAGTGATGTCGATAAGACATTTACGGTTGGTTATGATAATAAAAAATATAGTGAAATTGATTATGCTAAAGAATTAAGTGAAAAAATTGGTGTTAAAAATATTAGTAAGAAAATAAGTAAAAAAGAATATTTTGATAAATTTAGTGATATTCAATACTTTATGGATGAACCTTTAGCTGATCCTTCAGCGGCAGCTTTGTATTTTGTGGCTAATACGGCTAGTAAGCATGTAAAAGTCGCTTTATCTGGTGAAGGGGCTGATGAAATATTTGGAGGATATAATATATATCATGAGCCATATTCGGTTAGCTGGTATAATAAAATTCCTTATCCAATAAGAAGAGGGATTGGAGTAATGGCTTATCCATTTAGAAATCATACTGGTTTTAATTTTTTAGTAAGAAGAAGTAAGAAATTAGAAGATAGATATGTCGGAAATGCATTTATTTTTGATCCACATGATGCCGAAAAAATATTAAGCTATCAAGATAAACATACTTTTAAAGAATTAACTAAATCTTATTATGAAAAAGCTAAAAATTATGATGATGTTGGAAAGATGCAATATATAGATTTTAATTTTTGGTTAATTGGGGATATTCTTTTAAAAGCTGATAAAATGAGTATGGCTAATTCTTTAGAAGTAAGAGTACCTTTTTTGGATAGAATGTTAATATCTAATGTAATTAGTATGCCATCTGAATATAAAATAGTTGGTAATGAAACAAAATATGCATTCAGACAAGTATGTAAAGAAACATTGGATCCTAAATGGGCTAATAAGAAAAAATTAGGTTTTCCGGTACCAATTAGAGAATGGATTAAAGAAGAAGATACTTATAATAATATATATAAATTATTTGAGTCATCTCATGAATTCTTTAATGTTAATAGAATTTTAAAACTATTAGCAGATCATAAGAATGGTAAATGCGATAATAGTAGAAAGATATGGACGATATATTCATTCTTAATTTGGTATCAAGAATATTTTGTAAAGAGATAAGATGACGGTATAGTCATCTTTTTTTGACAAATATTTGTAAAACTATTATGAATATTGCATTCTTCGTTAATGTTTGATATACTTTTGTTGTGCGGAGAGGTGTTTAGATGAAAAAAATTGATTTTGGATTTAATGATGATAATAGATTAAATTCTTCTTTTTCAAGAATATCACCTTATAATGGTGAATATATCGAAATAGTTTCTTGCAATGGTTTTAATTTTTTGATAACAAGAATAATTGATTCGTATAATGGCTTAAATGGTAATATTGACGTGCGCGAAATTGCACAAGATTATTATGCAGATGGTAGTTATGTTAACTATGCAAATCAAGCAAGTAATGGTTTGTGTCGCAAATTTGAACAACTTTTAAATACTGATAGATTGAGACATGAGTTGAATAGTGGCAAAACACCACTTACCATACTCAGAGAAGCTGGCTTTCCGGTTAGTTTATCAGCAATTAATAATGTTGCATCAGACTCAAAATACGTATCATCAATCGTTACTTCGATAAGGCCCGAATTGTTTCAAAGATTGAAAGATAGTAAAAAGTATAATGCTGGTAAATCTATGTATTATTTGGTGCAAGAAAACCAAATATTATATGATAAAATTGCTCAATTGAAAGAGGAAATTGCTAGGTTGGAAAGGGAAAAACATAAGGGAAGATAAATATCAAACAATGAATGTTGTCAATGTATAACATTCCTTTTTTTCTTATTAGTATTTACTTTCGATAGTTAAAATGCTATAATTTTAGTATAAGTAATCATATAAAGTGAGGTACATAATGGCAAAGAAGAAACAAAAAAAAGATAAAGATAAATTTGAATATAGTAATGAAGTAATTGGAGTATTGTTAATACTTTTATCAATTATTGGAATGTTAGGATATGGAAGAGCAGGTAATTTTATTAGAAGCTTTGCAGTTTTTCTAGTTGGGATTGCTTATTTTCCATTACTTGTTGGTTTCTTGACTTTGGGTATTTATTTAATTGTTAAAAGAAAGTCTCCAAAGATGATATCAAGAACTTCAATTGGATTGTATCTAATAATTATGGCTATTTTAACTATTCTTCATTTAGAATATGTTAAGAAAACACCTACGTCTGAAATGATAATGGAAACATTTAGAAATGTTATGTCAGCATTTAAATCAGCAGATTTTATTAAAAATTGTGGTGGGGGAATGCTTGGATCCATTTTAGCTTATGTTTTTAATTGGGCATTTTCTGCTGATGGAATAATAATTGTTGTTATTACATTAATAATTTTAGGAATTATCTTATTATTTAATACTTCTATTCTCAATATGTTTAAGAAGATTAAATTACCAAAATTAAGTAGAGAAGAAAGTGATGAAGAAGAAGAGGAAAAAGAAACTGCTAAAGAAGAGGTAGAAGATAAACGCATTGTTATATCTTCAATTGAAGAATTAACTAACAAGAAGGAAGAAAAAGTTGATGAAATAGATGCTGATATTCCTATTAAAAGAGAAAACGAAAATGTTACTCAAGAAGAAAAAGTAGCAGAAACAGAAGAAATAAAGAAGAACGATAATTATAAATTACCTTCAATTAATTTACTTAAGACTGTTAAGAATGTTAATAGTAAAGAAAATGAACAAACAGCTAAAGAAAATATTAGTAAACTGGAGGAAGTATTAAAAGTATTTGAAATATCTGGTAAAATAGTACAAGTCAATATTGGACCTACGGTAACTCAATATGAGTTAGATTTAAAAGCTGGTACTAAAGTTAACAAATTATTGGGTATTCAAAGAGAAATTGCTTTAGCTATGGCAGCAAAAGATGTTAGAATTCAAGCACCTATTCCTGGTAAGAATACGATTGGAATTGAATTACCTAATAAGGTAAATGCTAGTGTTTCGTTTAAAGAAGTATTATCAAACATGCCTGAAGTAAACGAAAAGACACTTTTAGCTGTTGGGCTTGGTAAGGATATTATGGGTAAAGTTAAATGGTGTGAAATAAATGCAACGCCACACTTGCTTGTAGCTGGATCTACAGGTAGTGGTAAATCAGTATGTATTAACTGTATTATTGCATCTATTCTTATGAGGGCAAAACCTGATCAAGTTAAATTGGTTTTAGTAGATCCTAAAAAAGTTGAATTTTCAATGTATGATGGGGTACCTCACTTACTTAGCCCAGTAGTAACAGATGCCAAGAAAGCTTCAATTGCTCTTAAAAATATTGTTGGTGAAATGGAAAGACGTTATGAACTACTTGAACACACTAAAAATAAGAATATAGTAGGTTATAATAAGTTTTGTGAAACACATCCAGAATATCAAAAATTACCATACATTGTGGTTATTATAGATGAGTTAGCTGATTTAATGTTAGTAGCTGCTAAAGAAGTAGAAGATTCAATTATGCGTATTACGCAAATGGCTCGTGCAGCTGGAATTCATTTAATTGTTGCTACTCAAAGACCATCTACGGATATTATTACAGGTGTAGTTAAAGCTAATATTCCGTCAAGAATTAGTTTTGCAGTATCAAGTCAGATAGACTCTCGTACAATTCTTGATATGGGTGGAGCTGAAAAGTTGCTTGGTAAAGGTGATATGTTATTTTTACCAATGGGTGAATCTATTCCAATGAGAGTACAAGGGGCTTTTGTATCTGAAGAGGAAATAGAAAAACTAGTTAATTATACGATTAGTCAACAAAAGGCTATTTATGATGAATCACTTACGGTTGATAAGAGTGAAGGTGGAAGTTCATCAGTTAGCAGTGGTGGAGATGATTATGCATCAGCTGATGAATATGATGATCCAATCTATAATGAAGTTGTTGATTTCGCAGTATCAGCTGGAAAAATTAGTGCTTCTTTGATTCAAAGAAAGTTTAGGCTTGGATATAATAGAGCCGCTAGAATTGTTGATTTACTTGAAGAGAGAGGAATAATTGGACCACCAAATGGTTCAAAACCTAGAGAAGTTTTGGTTAAACTTGAAAGTCATAATGATGAAGAATAGTATTTAGGGGAATTTAATTTCCCTTTTTACCAATTGAGGTATTTATATGAAGAAAAAAGTAATGATAATAGCAGGGCCTTGTGCGGTTGAATCAAGGGAACAAATTATTAGAATTGCCAAAGAGTTAAAAGAACTTGGTGTTGATATGTTAAGAGGCGGAGTGTTTAAGCCTAGAACTAATCCTGATAGTTTTCAAGGATTAGGTGATGAAGGAATTAAATATTTAATTGAGGCTAAAGAAATAACTGGTTTACCAATAATAACGGAACTTATGAGTATAGAGCAAGTTAAGATGTATGCGGATAAAATAGATATAATTCAAATTGGAGCACGAAATATGTACAATTATGAATTATTAAAGGAATTAAGTATATATAATAAACCCGTATTACTTAAAAGAGGTATAAGTGCTACATATGATGAATGGATTAATGCTAGTAAATATATTACTAATGGTATTAATAAAAGAGTTATATTATGTGAAAGAGGAATAAGGGGATTTGATAGTAATACGAGAAATGTGTTAGATATTCAGGCTATTCCATATATAAAGAAACATAGTAATCTACCAATATTTGTTGATCCTAGTCATGCAGCAGGAAATAATTATATGATACACGATACTTCGCTTGCAGCAGTTGCTGCTGGATGTGATGGCTTAATGATCGAAGTTCATGATAGGCCTGATGAAGCGTTATCTGATAAAGAGCAAGCAATAACGCCTGGTGAATTAAAGAAAATAATTAATGATGTAAAAAAAATTAGCGAGATTGTTGATAATTAATTATAAAAGATAAGTTTGTAGAGAAAGAAAAAAATTAGTAATCTTTCTCTTTTAATTTCGTTACTTTTGGTTTATAATTATTTTAGGATGGTGATTTAGGTGCTAGATAAAAGAGAAATAACGATAAAATATAATAATTGTTTAAATGATATAAATGATATTTGGAGGTCACTCCCGGCTTAGATAGTAAGATAATTAGAAGAGATGAACTGGATAAAATTATTAACTCAGTAGACTTTTGGAATAGTAGTAATAAAGATAGTGATTTAAAAGAATTTAATAATTTAAATAATTTAGTTAATGATATTACTAATGTTAAGAATAAAATTGAATCTAATATTGAATTATTAAATGAAGAAATTGATGATGATATGTTACAAGTTATTGATAGTGAATATGAAGATATCAACAAAGATGTTCAACGACTTAGAATAGATACTTATTTATCAGGTGAATTTGATAAAAATGATTGTTTTTTAGAAATTCATTCAGGAGCTGGAGGAACTGAAGCATGTGACTGGGCTAATATGTTATATCGAATGTATACGAGATATTTAACTAAGAATGGTTATAAATATATTGAGATAGATTCACAGCCTGGAGATGAAGTAGGTATTAAATCAGTAATGATAGAAATTAGCGGTAAAAATGCTTATGGATATTTAAAAGGAGAAATTGGAGTACATAGACTTGTTAGAATTAGTCCCTTTGATGCGAATAAAAGAAGACATACTTCGTTTGCTTCAGTTCTTGTTACACCAAAATTTGATAAAAATATTGATATTAATATAAATGATAGTGATATACGTGTTGATATTTATAGAAGTAGTGGACCTGGTGGTCAGGGAGTTAATACGACTGATTCAGCGGTTAGAGTTACCCATATACCAACAGGAATTGTTGTTACATGTCAAAATGAACGTAGTCAAATTAGGAATCGTGAGATTGCGATGGAAGTTCTTAAGAATAAACTTTATAGTTTAGAACTTGAAAAACAAAATAAAGAGATAAAGACTATTCAAGGCGATATGATGACAATTGGCTTTGGTAGTGGTAAACGTAGTTACGTAATGTGTCCTTATACATTGGTAAAAGATAATGATAGTGGATATGAAACTAGTAATGTAGAAGGTATTTTAGATGGGGAAATTGGGGAGATGTTAGAAAAGAATATAAGGAGGTAATTATGCTTCTATTTAAGAAATTTAGGGAAAAAAGAATAGATGAAATAATTGAAAGAGTTAATAAGAAGAATATCTTTGGTAGATATATAATGCTGCTTAGTGGGTGTTTAATTGTAGCATTTGCTTTCAATTTGTTTTTTCTAAGATATAATATCGTTTGTTTTGGTGTTAGTGGGGTATCAATCGTTTTAGCTGAATTTGGTATACCACCGTCTACATTTATTATGATTACCAATATTATTTTACTTATTATAAGTTATTTCTTTTTGGGAGTTAATGATACGAAAGGACAGATTGTAGGATCATTAATATATCCAGTATTTGTTAGTTTAACGGCTTATGTTACCAATATGATTGATTTAGGAAATTTAGAGATGATAGTTATTGCCGTTTTGGGCGGTGTTCTAGCTGGTGTTGGATATGGATTAATTTATAAAAGTGGTTATGGTACTGGGGGCACTGATATTATCGGTAATATGGTTGTTAAATATTCCAAAATATCAATGGGTAATGCAATGATGTTTATTAATATTTCCATTATTGCATTAGGAAAACTTGTCTTTTCGTGGAAGACGGTTATGTATGCAGTAGTAGTAGCGTATTTAATATCAATGTTTACGGATAAAATACTTTTAGGAATATCTAATAGTAAAGCATTTTATATAGTAGTCGACAAATCAAAAGATGATATTGTAAGAGATTTTTTAACTTCACTAAATGGCGTTGGAAGTACAATAATTGATGCGCATGGTGGATACTCTAACGATAAACAAACTTTAATATTAGCAGTTGCTCCAACTAAAATGTATTTTTTAATTAAAGAAGGATTAAAGGAGATTGATAAAAATATCTTTTATTTAGTGTGTGACTCTTATGAAGTTAGTAGTAGGGGAAATAAATATGAATAATTTTGATATTAATGATTTTATAAATGATTTACATAAGAAACATTTTTTAAAGAATTTATTGTTGTTTTTAGCTGGCGTATTTATTTCAGCCTTTGCTTTTAATTTATTTTATCAGAGATATAGCGTAGTTGCCGGCGGTTCTACAGGGTTATCAATTTTACTAAATAACTTTATTACTTTAGATATCTCAATAATTATATTAATATTAAATTTAATATGTTTAATGATTGGTCTAATCTTTTTTGGTTGGGAATATGCAGTTAAAATGTTAGCAGTTACATTTATTTATCCGTTGTTTGTAAAAGGTTTATTATATTTAACAAATTTAATTAATTTAGAAGATACTTCAATGTTTTTAGTAATGGTAGTTGGTGGGGGACTTACCGGGTATGCGAATGGGTTAATTAGAAATAGTGGATATAGTCCAGGTGGATTTTATTCATTGTATGATTTGATGAGTAAGTATTTACATATAAGTATTGGAATGGCTAATACGATTATTAATGTTATTTTAATTAGTTTAGGCGGTTTCTTCTTTGGTATGGATAAAGCAATATATGCGATAATTTCTTTGTTAGTGTCATCATATGTTGTCGATAGAGTAACAATAGGAATATCTGATAATAAAGTATTTTATATTATTACTAATAAACCACTTGAAGTGAAGGAATATGTTAACGATAAGTTAAATTATGATGTTACGGTTGTTAATGCTAGAGGTGGATACACAAATAAAAGAAAGAAAATGCTTATGTGTGTGGTGCCAACAATTGAGTATGTTAAATTAAAAGAAATAGTTAATGAAATAGATGATAAAGCATTTTTCTTAATTGTTGATGCATATGAGTCTAGTGTTAAGAAAAAATGTAAAAATATGTAAATTTATATAAATGTATTTTATGATAGGTAATAATTTGATATAATATTAGATAGTATTGGTAGGTGTAGTTATGGATTTAATAAGAATTACAGATGTACAAAAGACTTATAAGACAGGGACAGTCGCTTTATATGATGTTGATTTAACAATATCTAAAGGTGATTTTGTCTTTGTTATTGGGGCTTCTGGCTCTGGTAAATCAACATTAATTAAAATGCTTTATCGTGAGGAGAAACCTGACAAAGGTTCTATTATGATTGGTGGCATTAATGTTGCTAAACTTAAAGATAGAAAAGTATATATTCTTCGTAGAAAATTAGGAGTAGTATTTCAGGATTTTAAACTATTACCTAGACTAACGGTATATGAAAATGTAGCTTTTGCAATGGAAGTATTTAATTATGATAAGAAAAAGATACATCACAGAGTAATGGAAGTACTAGAGTTAGTTGGATTAAAAAATAAAGTTAGAATGTATCCAGATCAATTGTCTGGTGGAGAGCAACAGAGAGTTGTTATAGCTAGAGCAATTGTCAATAATCCTAAATTATTAATATGTGACGAGCCTACCGGTAATTTGGATCCTGATACCAGTATGGGTATTATGAAAGTTCTTGATGATATTAATAAGATGGGAACAACAATTATTATGTCTACCCATAATAGAGATATTGTTAATGCAATGAAAAAACGTGTGGTTGTTTTACATGAAGGTAAAATTGTTCAAGATTATGAAAGAGGTAAGTATTATGAAGTTGTTTAGAAGTATAGGTAGATATTTTCGTGATGCTGGTAAAAGTGTATTTAGAAATTTTTCATTATCTTTGGCTTCAATTTCATGCATTACAATTACATTAATTGTAGTAGCTTTATCTATAATATTATCTTATAATGTAGAGAAAATGACAGAACATGTTAGTAGTAATACTTCAATTGTGGTCTTTTTAGCTGAAGAGGTTACTGATACACAAATTGATCAAGTTAAGAATAATATTGTTAAACTTGATAATATTGCTGAAGTAACATTTAAATCTAGGGATGAATGGGCAAAGGAAACTAAAGATAAGGATAAAACAATTTCAATTGTTATAGATAGTTGGCCTGAGGGCGAAAATCATCTACTTGATAGTTATGAAGTTAAAGTAAAAGATATTAATTTAATAGATGATACAGCTTCAAAAATAGAAAAAATTACGAATGTGGCATATATAAATTATGGAAAAGAATATATTTCTTCGGTAATAACTATTTTTGATGTAATTGAGAAGGTATGTATTGGGGGAGTAGTGGCTTTAGTTTTAGTTACGGCTTTCTTAATTGCTAATACGATTAAGTTAGCAATATTTTCAAGAAAAACAGAAATTGAAATTATGCGTTTAGTTGGAGCTAGTAATATGGCAATTAAAATACCATTTATTATCGAAGGCTCATTTATTGGCTTTTTTGGTTCAATAATACCAATTGTATTAACATCTTATGGTTATAATGCATTATATAAGTTTTTAGATGGTAGATTATTTTCATCTTCATTAGGTGAATTAGTTAAACCTTATCCATTTATTTTATATACTTCCGGTTTGCTTTTAGTAATTGGTTTACTTGTTGGTATGTTTGGAAGTTATAATGCAGTTAGAAAGTATTTAAAGATATAGTTTTTTAACTATGTCTTTTATATAATGAGGAGGCTTTATGAATAAAACAATATTGATTAAATTATCAGGGGAATCTTTATCTGGGCAGTATGGACATGGCTTTGATTTTTCATATATGAGAGAAGTATGCTCTAGAATTAAAGAAATTCATGATTTAGGATGTAATATTGCAATTGTTTGTGGCGGTGGCAATTTTATGCGTGGTAGAGATGCAACTGAGATGGATAGAGAAACAGCTGATTATGTAGGAATGTTAGCGACAGTTATGAATAGTTTAGCACTTAAGGATGTATTCACTAAGTTAGGATGTGTGGTATACAACCAAAGTGGCTTAGGAGTATCAATAATAGATGGAATAGATACTGATAGAATAAAAGCTGCATTTAAAGAAAATAAAATAGTAATATTTGGTGGCGGTACGGGTAAACCATTCTTTTCAACTGATACAGGAGCAGCACTTAGAGCTAAAGATTGCAATGCTGATATGATTATTAAACTTACTAATGTCGATGGAGTATATGATAAAGATCCGAATAAATTTAGTGATGCAGTAATGTATAATGATATTACTTTTGATGAAGTATTGGAAAAAGAACTTGGAGTAATGGATTTATCGGCTATGGAAATATGTCGTGATAATAATATTCAGATATTAGTTACTAATATTGATAATAAGAGTGCTTTAAAAGATATTATTAATGGAAAAAAAGTTGGAACAAGAGTCTACAAACAATAGATTCTTTTCTTTTGGTATAATTAAAAGTATTATGAATATAATAATTATGTAGATATTTCCTATAAAAATTGAAAAAACTTTAAAAAAAGGGTTGATATTTTGTTTTTTTTATTATATAATGAATTAGCAATCCGAAATAATGCCTGATTAGCTCAGTCGGTAGAGCACTCGGCTGTTAACCGATAGGTCGTAGGTTCGAGTCCTACATCAGGCGCCATTTATGATTGTTGCAAACTCTTAATTATAGGGTTTGTTTTTTTGTGTTAAATTTGCGACAACAATTATAATTATTATCAAATTTTGTGTTAAGATAGATATTAAACTTTAAAAAAATGTAGGAGGTATCTATGGCAATACAAGAAATATTTATTTGTATGGATGATTCTGGAAAATTGACTAATCATGAAAAATATGCGGCTTACGGTGGAATTGTCTTTTTTACTAAAAATGAAAAGGATAAATTTATAACTCAATACAGACAAATAATTAAAAAAATTAAATGTAGCGAATGTAATCATAATAATATTAATTGTGACAATGTTTGTCACGAAATAAAGAATGCTAGAATTAAAAATGCTGGTAATAAAAGATGGATAATGAATTATATAAAAAAATATGCAATGTTTTGTCTTGTTATTGATAATAGTAGAATTACGAAATATATAATGGAAAGTAAAAGTTCGAAAGGTAGATATTTAGATTATGCACAAAAAATGTTAGTTAAGAAAATATTTCTTGATATGATTAATCAAGGAAAGATAAACCCTTATAAACCTGTTAAATTAACAATGTATATTGATGAACAAACTACTAAATCAAATGGATATTATAATCTTAGAGAAAGTATTAGAGAAGAATTTTTACATGGAATTATTAATTTTGATTATGGGATTGTATATAGACCTATATTACATAGTAGTTTTAAAATCGATATTCATTATGTTGATTCAAAAAAAAATTATATTGTACAAGCGGCTGATTTCGTCGCAGGTGAGGCTCGGTCTTTGTGTTTAAATAATAATGAAAATATAATACAGGATATTTTACATAACTATACATATATAAAATTTTTACCATAAGAAAAAGCCCATTTAATGGGCTTTCCCAGCTAGATTGGCGCACTAAATATTACGCTTAATTAAATAATCAGGTTCTAGCTATCGACCAGACAAGAGAAAATCTCTTCGGTAATACAATAATAGCATAATTAAAAATACTTGTCAATTATAATTATTGTACTAATTGTATTATATTCATTTTTAAGGTTATTATTCTTGTTTTATTTTATTTTTAGTGATATTATTATAATAGGAGAAAGAGAATATGATAGGGAAGATAGTTAGTATTAAGAATGGTGTGGTGTATGTTAATTTAAGTGTTAATATATATCAAGTTGATAATTTAATTGGTAAAAATGTAACATTTGCCAATAGATATATTGGTGAAATAGGTAGTATGTCTAGCACTTTGATGGAAGTTAATTTAGTTGGAGAAATTATTAATAATGTATTTATTCCAGGTAATTTAACAATGCCACCATTTGGTAGTGATTGTAGATTGACTACTAATGAAGAAATTAATTTAATATATGGAGTATCAGCTACAGCTGATTTAATAAAAGTTGGTCAATCTTATATTTATCGTGATTATCCAGTATATTTAAATATTAATTCTTTTTTCTCAGGTCATTTTGCTATATTTGGTAATAGTGGTTCTGGTAAAAGTTATTTTGTATCTAGATTATTACAAGGAATATTTTATGATGCGAGAAGATTACCACTTAATACCAATATTTTCTTATTTGATGCATATGGAGAATATCAACAAGCATTTAATAATATAAATCAAGTTAATAGTAATTTAAATTATCGAGTATTTACGACTAATTTAAAAGATAATCAATATGAAAAATTATTTATTCCATTTTGGTTTTTAACGGTTGATGATTTGTGTTTGTTATTAGATGTTGATGATTTAAGACAAATTCCAATTATTGAAAAGGCTTTAAAATTAGTTAGATTTTTCTGCAATAGTACTGGTGATACTAAAAATCAAAAGAATGATATTATTGCTAGAAGTGTTTTGGATGTTATATTTTCAGGAGTTAATCATAACGAAGTTAGAAATAAATTAATAACAATTCTTACTAAATTTAGTACAGATGAGATTAATTTGGATGTTAATTTAACTAAGGGTGGTTGGACAAGGAGTATAAGACAATGCATTTCTATTGATGAGACTGGTAAGTTTGCTGATATTGAAATAGTTATCAATTATTTAGAACAATTTTGTATAAATGATTTTGAATTAACATTACCTGATGGAAGTTTTATGTATACGATAAAAGATTTTTATAATTCACTTGAATTTGCTTTAATTAGTGAAGGAGTATTTAGTAGTAATAAAGTATTTGATTATGCGAATGTTTTAAAAGTTAGATTAAATTCACTAATAAACAGTGATTATGTAAATTATTTCAATTGCGATAGATTTATTACTAAAGATGAATTTCTTAGATATTTATTGTATGTGAATGGAAATATGAAGTGTCAAGTTGTTAATTTTAATATTAATTATGTCGATGATAGATTTGCGAAGAGTATAGTTAAGATATATTCAAAAATATTATTTGATTATGTTACATTGTTACCAGATAGGGCATCAATGCCATTCCATATTGTGCTCGAAGAAGCACATAGATATGTTCAAAATGATCTTGATACGAAAATACTTGGATATAATATTTTTGATCGTATTGCTAAAGAAGGTAGAAAATATGGTATTTTACTTGGAGTAATAAGTCAAAGACCTTCTGAAGTTAGTGAAACAATGGTCAGTCAATGTTCTAACTTTGCTATATTTAAAATGTTTAATCATACGGATATTAGATTTGTTGAAGAAACGGTGCCTGGAATCAGTGAAATGACAATGAGTAAAATTAAGATTTTAACACCTGGTAATTGTATGCTATTTGGGACTGCATTCAGAATGCCAATCTTAACTTCAGTTGATAAACCTAACCCAACACCACATAGTGATTCTTGTGATATTAGTAGAACATGGTATGTATAGATAATTCTTAAAATAAGAATTATCTTTTATTTTATGGGATTTTCTGTTATAATTTATGTGGGTGATATTATGTTATCAATTAAAAATTTAAGTGTTAAAGTTGAAGAGAAAAATGTTCTTAATAATTTTAACTTAGATATAGAAGATGGAAGTATTCATGTTATTATGGGCCCTAATGGTGTTGGTAAATCGACTTTATCAAGAGTTATTATGGGAGATAATAATTATAAGGTAACTAATGGAGAAATATTATTTAATGGTGAAGATATTAAGAATATGTCAGTTGATGCGAGAAGTAGATTGGGAATATTCTTAGCAATGCAATATCCACTTGAAATAGATGGTGTAAGTAATCAGGATTTTCTGCGAACGGCTATTTCTAGTCATGAAGGTAAAAGAGTAGGTTTATATGATTTTATTAAAAGATGTGAAGCTGCTAGTGAAGACTTAAAAATGGATAAGAATTTGATACATAGATCTTTAAATGTCGGATTCTCTGGTGGGGAAAAGAAAAAAAATGAAGTATTACAACTTAAACTATTAAAACCATCATTTATAATATTAGATGAACTAGATTCAGGATTAGATGTTGATAGTTTAAAGATAGTAGCTACGAATATTGCTAAATATAAAAAAGATAATCCCAATACATCAATACTTATTATTACACATTTATCGAAGATACTTGATTATATTAAACCTGATTATGTTCATGTAGTTGCTAATGGTAAGATTATTGCGACAGGTGACTATAGTTTGTCACAAGAAATTGAAAAAAATGGTTATAGTGAATACTTAGCTAAGTCAAATATTATACTTGAGGATAAAAATAATGAATAAGATATTAGTAAGTAGAAATAAGATTGAATGTGATATTGATAGTATTATTTGTAAAGATAATGTTGTTACTTTTAGAAATAGTGGAGAATATGTTTTAGAATATACTGAAAGTGGCGAATATAATATTACATTTAATATTAATAAAAATATTAAGATAATAGAGAGTAGTTTTGATAATGATCTTATAATTAATAATAATTATATTATTGATAATGGAAGTTTAAATGTAGTTAAGTTTTATAATAATCAAAGCGTTAATGAAATAATTAATATTGATTTATTAAAAGATGGAGATAAAGTTGATTATTGTTTTGCTAATATTTGTAAATATGAAGAAAGATATTCGATTAATATAAATCATAAATGTAAGAAGACAATCAGTAATATAACTAATAAATCAATAGCTCTTGGTAATAGTATTCTTAAATTTATTATTAATAGTAATGTATATAAAGATTGTATTAAATCAGTACTAGATCAAAATACAAGAATAGTTACAATGGGAGAATGTGATGCTTCAATTAGTCCTAATATGTTTATTGATTTAGATGATGTTGAAGCTAGACATGGATCAGTAATTGGGGCATTTAAAGAAGACCAAGTATTTTATTTAATGAGTAAAGGGATTAGTTATAGTGATACATTAAAATTGCTAATAAAAGGATATATACTTGCAAATATGAGTGTTCATTTTGAACTTAGAAAGAAGATAATTGAAATTATAGATATGTATTGGAGGTGAGTTATGAATAGAGAAGATTTTACAATTCTTAAAGATACGAATATGGTCTATTTTGATAATGGAGCAACAACATTAAAGCCAGATGTGGTTAGAGATGCGATTGTAAATTATTATGATAAATATACTTCAAGTATACATAGGGGAGATTATAAGAATAGTTTAATGGTATCTTCAATGTATGATGAGGCTAGAGAAGTCATTCGTAATTTTATTAATGCTGAACACCCTAGTGAAATAATATTTACATCAGGAACAACAGCATCATTAAATGATATAGTTTTTGGTTATTTTAAACATCATCTTAAGAGTGGAGATGAAGTATTAATAACAGAAACTGAACACGCTTCAAATGTATTACCTTGGTTTATGTTAGCTAAAGAGATGGGGATAGTTGTTAAATATATTCCACTTAATGATAATAATGAAGTAACAATTGTTAATTTAAATACAGTAATTACTGATAAAACAAAAGTAGTTTCTATTGCGCATATTACCAATGTTATTGGAGATATTAGAGATATTAAAGAAATATCAAAGATATGTCATGAAAATAATATAATGGTGGTTGTAGATGCGGCACAAAGTATTGCTCATACGAAGATAGATGTTAAAGATATGGATATTGACTTTATGGCTTTTTCTGGACATAAAGCGTATGGACCTACCGGTATTGGAGTATTATATGGTAAATTTAATTTATTAAGAGAGTTAACTCCATTAGAGTATGGCGGTGGTATGAATGCCATATTTAATAAAGATGGTTATGTTGAATTAAAAGATTTACCAGATAAATTAGAAGCGGGAACGCCAAATATTGAAGGAGTGCTTGGTTTAACAGAAAGTATTAAATATATTGATAAAATTGGCATAGATAAGATTCATGAATATGAAAGTTATCTTAGAAAATACTTAATAGATAGACTAAGTGAATTAGATTTTATAAAGATATATAATAAAGATAATGAAGCGGCTATTGTTACATTTAATTTAGATGGGGTATTTAGTCAAGATGCAGCAATATATTTAGATAAATATAATATATGTGTTAGAGCAGGAAATCACTGCGCTAAAATGACTAAAGATGTCTTTAATGTAGCCAATACGGTTAGAGTTAGTTTAAGTTTTTATAATACTAAAGAAGAAATAGATTTGCTTATTAATGTACTTAAAAATAGTAAGAATATATGGGAGGAAATACTTTAATGGATAATGATATGAAACGTAGTATTATTTTAGATAATTATCAAGATGCAAAGAATAGATGCGTTCCTCAAAATATAGATGATTATATAGTAATAAATAGTAATAATCAAAGTTGTATAGATAATATTAATATTTACGTAAAATTAGATAATGATAAAATTAGTGATATTAAATTTGATGGGGAAGCGTGTGTTATAGCTATATCTAGTACATCAATACTAAGCGATATGTTAATAGGTAAAACAACCAATGAAGCAAAAGAAATACTTAATAATTATTTTAATATGATTGAAGAAAAAGAATATAATAAAGATATCTTAGGTGAAGCTAATGTATATGAAGATATGTATAAGCAGCCATCAAGAAAGACTTGCGCAACACTTTTTGCAAGAGGAATAAGTAAGATATTTAATAAAGAATAGTAAATTGAAGTGAACTATTTGGGGTTCACTTCAAATACTATTCTTTTAATGTTATAATGATAATGGTGGTAGTATGAAAGAAAGAAAGTTAAGTATTGAATTTATAAGAATCTTTGCTGTTTTTTTAACAATTATGATTCATGTATCAAATATTTATATTTATAGCTTTGATAAAATAAGTAATGCTAATTATTTAATAGCTATAATTTATAATTCAATTGCAAGAATATGTGTACCATTATTTTTTATGATTAGTGGCATTTTCTTAATAAATGAAGAATATAACTTTAATAAGTATATTAATCGTATAAAAAAATTTTTAATATTATTAGTAATATGGAGTATGATATATGTTCTTATATATCATAGAGATGATTTTTTAAATACTTTTGTTAATTCTCTATTTAATGCGAATAAATCATCTAGGCATTTGTGGTTTATGTATGCAATTATTGGAATATATATAGCATTGCCTTTTATTCAAAATATGTGTAAAAATTTATCTAAAGAGCAAGAAAATTTATTTTTAATATTATGGATGTTTTTTTCTGGTGGAGTTGTTATTTTTGTTCCATTTGCTAGATTAATAACCAATACTGGTATCGATATAAGTTATCCAATACCGATAATAAACTCAACATATTATTTAGGTTATTTCATAAGTGGTCATATTTTATATGAAAGATATTATAAACAAAGAAATAACATTAAAAATAATATTATATATTTTTTAACATTTATATTAGCTACATTGATTACAATAATTTTGACTTATGTATATTCAATTAAGAATAACAGTGTATATGATTCATTTTTATGGTATAGAAGTATATTTATTATAATTGCTTCGTTTACAATATTTTTATTAATAATTACAAATGAAAAGATATTTAATAATAAAATTATTTTGGGAGTATCTAGTTTATCTTTTGGAATATATTTGCTACATGTTTTATTTTTGATAATATTAAAAAAGAATGTTAACATAATTATATATAACGCATTATGGATAATACCATTGGTAACATTTATGATATATTTATGTTCATTTTTGGGTTGTTTAATAATTAAAAAAATTCCAATTATAAATAAATTAATAAAATAGGTAAGAATAATGTCTATTAGATATTGTTCTTTTTTTTTATACATCTAATATTTTTAATTAGGGAGGCATACTTATGAATAATAATGGTTTAACTAATGAAGAAGTAATTATAAATAGAGAAAAATATGGAAGTAATATTTTTAGTAAGAAGAAACAAGATACTTTTTTTAAATTGTTATTAGAAACCTTTTCTGATCCAATTATAAAGATACTACTGATTGCTTTAGGAATTAAGACAATCTTTTTAATTAAAGATTTTGATTGGTATGAAACAGTTGGGATAGTATTAGCAATATTAGTGGCCTCTTTAATATCAAGTATTAGTGAATATGGATCAATGAGAGCATTTAATAAATTAACAGAAGAATCATCTAAAATAAATGTTAGAGTAAAAAGAAATGGACAAGTTATAGAAATTCCTATTAGTGATGTCGTCGTTAATGATTTGGTTCTTTTATCTACAGGCGATAAGATTCCAGCTGATGGTTTAGTTGTATCAGGAAACATATCAGTAGATGAATCAATGATGAATGGTGAAGCTAAAGAGGTATATAAAGAGAGTGGTAGCGATAAAGCACAAGTATATATGGGGACAGTTGTATATTCAGGGGATGCTTTAATGTTAGTTAGGACAGTTGGTGATAATACATTTTATGGGAAGATGGCGGGGGAACTTCAGGAAGATGATACGGAGTCTCCTTTAAAAGAGAGATTGTCAAAACTAGCTCAAGGTATAAGTAAAATTGGTTATATTTGTTCTTTATTGGTAGGCAGTTCTTATCTATTATATATGGTAGTTATCAGTAACAATTTTGATGGTAGTTTAATTATGAATACGCTTGGTAATGGTAGATTAATGTTTGGATAT
>CADAMI010000013.1 GCA_902788975.1 uncultured Erysipelotrichaceae bacterium
ATATGACTAAAGCTGATTATCGTGAAGGATCTAAGATAGATTTAATTGTTAAAAAAACAATTGATGCCATGGTTGTTAATACTGAACTAAACAATTTATCGTATGAAAATATTGATTAAAATAAATAATTATGATATTATTAACGTAGGTGATTAAGATGTACGAAAAAGAAATTCAAGAATTAAATAAAGAAATAGAACGTAATAAACAAATTATTGAAAACACTAAAAGTGATACCAAAAGTAAATATAAATTAATATTTGCATTAATAACCATATTAACTTTACTGGGAGTTGGGCTTGGCAGTTTAATAAGCCAACCATTAATTATGCCAATTATGGGATTGGCTCTTTCAGGAATGATTTCATCACAAATATATGATAAAGGTATTAAGCCTAATCAAAACAAAATTGCGACACAAGAAAATAAAATTAAAGAACATAAAGCCGATATTAAAAGATATCAGTTAGAAGAAACAAAATCATATGAGAGAGAGATAACACAAGATAATAAAAAAACATATTCATTTAACTATAATAGAGACAAGTCTCTTCCTTCAGAAGAAGAACTTGAAAGCATGATAGATTTTTTTAAGAATCCTGAAGAAAAAGAGGATAATCATCGAAATAAAAAATAAACCGTTTTTTTAGCGGTTTTTTTGACATATTTTTTACAAGTAGTTGATTTTGTTAGTTTTTTTTTGTATAATTAGTATGTATCATTAGGGAGAGTCGATATCATGAGAAAAATATATGCGAGTATTGATATTGGATCTGATACATTTAAATTTTTAGTTGGAGAAGCTCAGAAAAATAATATTAATGTTTTAGCAGCTACTTCAATTAAATCTAAAGGTATTAGAAAGGGGTTAATTGTTGACTCAAATTTAGCCGTTAATTCCGTTCGTGATGGAATTAAAATAATAAATGATGAGTTAGGATTCGAAATAAAGAAAGTAATAGTTAATGTCCCAGAATATAATGTCAGATTTATGTATGTTACCGGTAAAGTTAATGTTAATGGTATTATTGAAACAGAACATGTAAATAAAGTAATCAAAGATTCTGTATATAATAAATTAGATAAAGATTACGAACTGGTAACCGTTGTGCCACTAGATTTTATCATTGACTCTAATGAAGGAAATGAGATACCAGTTGGTAAGGAATGTAAAGTACTAGAAATAAAAGGAATAATGATTTCGGTTCCTAAGAAAAATATTTATTCAGTAATAAGCGTTTTATCTGGAGCTGGACTAGATGTAGTTGATATAACGGTATCTGGACTTGCCGATTACTATCAAGTAAGAACTCCAAAACTTGATAAAAAAATTGGGGCAATCATTAACTTAGGGCATGAAACTACAAATGTATCAATTTTTAATAATGGCAAGATTATGAATACAGAGACTATTCAATTAGGCGGAGTTAATATTGAAAATGATATTGCTTATGTATTTGGTACGAATATTGTAGATGCTAGAAAAATAAAAGAAAAATTTGCTGTATGTAATAAAAGATTTACTAATTTAAACGATACTTATGAACTAGTTAATAATGTTGGAGATACGGTTAAGTTAAATCAATTTGAAGTATCTGAAGTAGTTCAAAGTAGAATGTCTGAAATATTAAAATTAGCTAAAAAGCAAATTACCTTGCTTACCAAAAAAGATATTGATTATATTGTTATTACTGGTGGACTTACAGAAATAAAATCTTTTAAAAATTTAGTATATGAAATTTTAGGAAAAGATGTTATAATATATTTAATGGATGAGATAGGAATACGTGATAATAAGTATACGACAGCTATGGGTATGATTAAAGCATTCCATGATAAAATGAAAGTTAGGGGAAAAGAGTATTCATTAGTTAGTCAAGAAGATTGTGAAATATTACTAACTCCTAATATAAATAATAATATTAATAGAAAAGAAAAGACGGGTGTTTCTAAGATATTTAAAGGCTTTATTAGAAATAAGGAGGAAAAATATGAATAATATGTTTGGATTAGAAATGAATCAATTAGCAAAGATAAAAGTTATAGGAATCGGTGGCGGTGGATGTAATGCTGTTAATCGCATGATTGATTCTGGTCTTAAAGGTGTTGATTTTATTGTTGCTAATACCGATTTGCAAGTTTTAAATGATTCATTAGCTCCAACTAAATTACAACTAGGTAGTGATCTTACTGATGGCCTTGGTGCTGGCGCTAATCCAGCAATTGGTAAAGAAGCTGCCCTTGAATCAAAAGAAGAAATAGAAGAAGCTCTAAAGGGAGCTGATATGGTCTTTGTTACCTGTGGAATGGGTGGTGGAACCGGCACTGGAGCATCACCAATCATTGCCGAAATAGCCCAAGATTTAGGAGCATTAACTGTTGGTATCGTTACTAAACCATTTAGTTTTGAAGGAAAAAAGAGAATGGAACAAGCCATTGCTGGTTTGGATGAATTAAAAAAACATGTTGATACCCTAATCGTTATTCCAAATGATAGGTTAAGAGAATTAATTGATAAATCAACACCAATGCTTGAAGCATTTAGAGAAGTAGATAATGTCCTACATAGAGGTGTTCAATCAATATCTGACTTGATTGCTATTACTGGACTAGTTAATCTAGATTTCGCCGATGTTAAAGCGGTTATGAAAGATAGAGGAAATGCTTTAATTGGTATTGGCGTAGGATCTGGCGAAAATAGAGCTGTTGAAGCGGCAAAACAAGCGGTTGCTTCTCCACTTTTGGAAACATCTATTAATGGTGCCACTGATGCAATTATCAATGTTACTGGTGGAAGTTCACTAACATTATTTGAAGTTGAAGAAGCGGCTGAAGTAATTAGAACCGCTGCTAACACGGATATCAATACTATATTCGGAGCCGTTATTAATGAAAACTTAACGGATGAAGTAATTGTTACCGTAATTGCTACAGGCTTCGAAGAACCAAGCGAGCCATTATATCATAGTTTTAATTCAACAAATAGAGAAGAAATGTATAAAGAAGAGGATGACTATAACGATAATGACTTAGATATTCCTCCATTTATAAGAGATAGACAAGATTACTAAAATTATCAGGAAACTGATAATTTTTTTTTACATTAAAATGTAAAATTTAATAAATTTAATCTAAAAAGAAGTAAAAGCACCTAATTCTTACAAATATTATTTATGAAGGAGGTGATAAAAATGAATGAAATTAAAGTCGCAAACAGTATATTTGAAAGCATTAAACACATTGATGAGTTTGGACATGAATGTTGGTATGCAAGAGAATTACAATCAGTTTTAGAATATAGAAAATGGGAAAATTTTCATACGGTTATTAAGCAAGCAATGGTTGCATGTGAAAATAGCAATAATAATGTTAATTATTGGTTTCCTGAAGTCAGGAAGTCAATAATTAGTGGTAAAGGAAGAAAAAGTCAAATTATAGATTATAAATTATCACGTTATGCTTGTTATAAAGGGTTATATAATGGCGAGACAGCCAATGATATTGCCAAAAGAAAAGGCCTTAAATATCGTGAAGATATACTTGATAATATGGGAAGTGAAGAACTAGCCGATAATTTATTTCGGATTGTGCAAGCAGAAGCTAAACTTGATTGCGAACGGGTTAATACTGAAACTAAAGCTTGTAACATTCATTATGATATTGGAAGAGGGGTAAGAAGTACGATTAAAAAATTTGGTGGAACAATGTTAGAAAATTTACCAACTCCTGAAAAAAGTTTAAAAGAATTAGAGAAGCAAAATATCATCAGTAATTAAAAAAATAATCCTTTAATATATTATTATTTATCTTGACAAAGTATATGATTAATTAGATAATATAGTCAGAAAGGAATGATATTTTTGAAAAAATATATTGCTGAATTTATTGGTACACTAGTACTTGTATTTTTTGGATGCGGTGTGGCAGTAATATCTGGAGGTAATTTAGTAGCTACGTCTTTAGCTTTTGGTCTATCAATCGTAGCCATGGCTTATGTAATTGGTAACATTTCAGGTTGCCACGTTAATCCAGCCGTATCACTTGCAATGTACTTATCTAAAAAGATGACTTTAAAAGAATTTGCATACTACGTAATTGCACAAATCTTAGGTTCTGTTGCTGGAATAGCCATTTTATACCTAATACTAAATGATTCTTCAATAGGAGTTGCAAGTTTAGGCGCAAACGGATATGGAGTATTATCAACAACTGATATTTCGTTGTTAAGTGCTATTATTATCGAAGTTATTTTAACATTTGTATTTATTTATACGATACTTGGCGTAACTAGTGATGACTCTAAATCTAGTATTAGTGGATTAGTAATTGGATTAACTCTTACATTCGTTCATTTACTAGGTATTCGTTTAACTGGTACATCAGTAAATCCTGCTAGAAGTTTAGCACCAGCCATCTTCTTAGGTGGAGAAGCATTAAAACAAGTATGGGTATTTATCGTTGCTCCACTTGTAGGATCTGTTATAGCTACATATACTTTTAAATATTTAAATACAACGAAGAATACTAAGAAAGGCCGTTAGGCCTTTTTTCTTTGGTCTAAAGTATTATATGTAAATAGATAATGTAAATTCTAATGTATAAAATAGTGTTAATATTCAATTGACAAATTGACACTATTTTTTTACATTTAACAATATATCTTGATTTACAAATCCATAAAATTTAAGCATTTAAAATAAAAATTATTAACAAAAAAAGAACAAAATGTCTAAATATGTCGATTATGTTTTAAGAAATTAAAAAACATTCATAATATTTTATGAAAAGAAAAAAAAGATATTGACAAAAAAAAATAAACATTTATAATAAATAACCAAATTCAAGGGGGGGATTATGAGCAAAAAGAGCATCAAAAAAAGAATAATATCCTTGATATGTTTATCTATAGCATTCTCAATAGGCATATTTACTTATACTAAACTATATATCAACAATGAGAATTATAAAATCAGCTTTTCTTCGCCGTATGCTGATAATAAGCAAGTTGTTAATGATAATTTAGAGAATAAAAGTGTTGGCTTAGATGAAGTACTAAAATTAAGAGAATACTATGAAAACGATGATATCGTAGGGAAACTTGTTATTGAAGGGACAAATATTAATGAACCTATACTTAAGGGGAATGATAATAGTTACTACTTAAACCATAATGCTTATGGTAATTACCAAGCGGAAGGTAGTATTTATGAAGATTACCGTACAAGCATCGGGGATAAAAAAATATTAATATTTGGACATAGTTCACCAGGATGGGATGTACCATTTAACGAATTAGAAAAATATTATGACAAAAACTTCTATGATAATCACAAAATTATTAGTATCTATTCTGAGCAAGGAATAGATACCTACGAAATATTCTCAGTATATGTTGAAACTTCAGATTTCACCTATATGAATCTATTAATAAGTGACGACACCTACAATGAATATTTGAAAAAATACCAAAGTAATTCTATGTACCAAACAGATGTAGAAGTTAATGATGGAGATAATATACTTATTCTTCAGACATGTAGCAATCATCCAAAGTATAGTAATTACAAAAAGAAATACCTACTGGTAATAGGTAAAAAAATAAAAGAGGAGGAAAACAAATGAAAAAAGTATTAACAAAAATTAAAAACATGCCTAAAAAAATTGTTGCTTCATTCGCCGTTGTTGCCACTGCTTTAGGTATTGCTGGATATTCAATTGTTAATGCTGGCGTTGCCCCAGTTCATCATAAGTCAGTAACTACTAATAATGATGGTACTTATAAAATATCATTAGATATAACTGGTGATGCTGATATTACAAGCACAACTGCTAGTGCAAACGTCTTATTAGTATATGATACTTCCGGTAGTATGCTTGGTCACTTTGTTGATAATACTGGATCATATGCCCATACAGGAAGCTATGTTAATACAGGATGGCGTCAACTATATAAGAGAACTGGTTCTGGCTGGAACGTAAGATATGTAGCAATAACAGATGATGAAAAATATACCGGCACAGTATATTATTATGATGATTATGGTAGAATTACTGAACATCGTGGAACAAGATATACATCATATAATCGTGCTTCAGTAACAGAAAAAGCTGTTAACACATTTGTAAGTGGTTTACTTGCTAAAAATACTACCGAAGAACCAGATAATGTAGAAGTAGCATTAGTAACATTTTCAACTGATGCTGAAATACAAACTTTTAATAGTGATACTTGGACAACAAGCAATAGTATTGCCACATGGTTTAATACCGATGGCACAAGTTATCGTAATAACACTTATGGTGGTATTACTAACTGGGAAGGAGCTCTTGATAAAGCAAAAGATGCTTTAAGAAGTGCTGATAAAGATAATACATACGTTGTATTTATAACTGATGGTGCCCCAACTGCTAATAAAAATGGTGGAACGGGAACATATAACGTAAGTTATTATAAAGATGCTTTAGATGAAGCATTAGCAATACAAAACTATAACACAAATTCAACAAATACTGAAGAAGGAGCAAGCAATACTGAATTATATGCAATTTATGCATTTGGTACTGAAGCTGATAATCTAGATGATTTAGTATATTATGCTCATAATGGTGAAGAAAGAACAGATGTTTCATCTGAAACCGTTGAGACACCATATTATTATAAAGCCGAAGATAATACACAATTACAAAACGCAATTGATGATATATTTGCTGCAATAATTGATGCCTTAGGAATCACTTCAGCATCAATTAAAGATGGTACAACTAACAATGTCAAAGCAACTTCTGGAGATATGAACTATAATTTATTATCAATTGATGAAGAATCATATGAGTACTGGATGACATTCCCAATTACAGGAACTGGTGATGAATATAAAATTACAAGAAGTAATTTAATTTCTGGAAATACTTATGAAATGACATTAAAAAATCCAACTAATTGTGTTAATGATTTATGTACATACGATGTTACATGGGAAGATCATGAGACTCCTGTTAAAGTAACTGGTATTGTAGATAAATACAAAGGAACATTTAAATATAAATGGACTGAATCAAATGATTTTTATAAGTATAGTGCTCCTGAAGCCGAATTAGTTAATGGAACTGTAGAATGGGATTTATCAAGTGTAGGAACATTACTTGATGGAGTAACTTATACTGTAACATTCGATGTATGGCCTAGCCAATATACTTTAGATCTAGTTGCCGATCTTAAAAATGAATTAAAGAATTATTCTGAATTAGATGACAGTATTAAAGAATACTTAAAATGTAATTCTGGTAATGATAATAAGATAAATAGTTGTACATTATATACAAATACTGAAGCTGAAATAAACTGGAAAGATACAAGAGATGAAAATCCAGAAATGACTCATACTGCTTATACTGATAAATTAGATCCGGTAGCAACAGATTCATTTAAAATGACAATTAAAAAGAATTGGGATAATCAATTACCAAATGATACACATGGTGATAGTGAATATCCAAATGGAATTACTTTTAAAGTAATCAAAGATAATAATCAAACAACACCTTATGATACAAAAACATTAACGAAAGCTAAATCATGGTCAGATGAAATTAACATTTCTGCCGGTGTTATTCAAATCAAAAATGGTAAAGCTTTAATCCGTGAAGTTGGTCACGATTACACATTCGCTGAAAATCCTGGAGAATTAAAACATCATTGGGATTTAGAAGTTGAAACAGTAAGACCAATGATTATTAATGGTGAATTAACTACATTAGTCAAAGTTGAAGAAAACGCTCCAGAAATTGGAGATACTAATATGCTTACATCTAATGGTGTAACATATTATAAATTGCCTAATAAGAAAGTTAATCCAGAAGATGAGACTACATATAGTGTATATTATGTAAGAGATAAAAATGCTGCAATTATGAATGCTACTAACGTACGTCGTAGCAACTTAAACATTACAAAAGAAGTAACTGGTGAAGCACCAAAAGATGCTGAATTTACATTTAAATTAAAAGTTAAAGACGCTCTTAATGGTAACTTATGGTTTTCAATTCAAGATGAAAATCAAAATACAGTTATGGACAATAAATATATCAGTGTAGCAAATGCCGCAGTATTTAATCCTGAATACAACGAAGATGGTGAATTTGTCGGATACTACGAAGTATCAAGTAATGCTGATATTACAGTTACAATGAAAGCTGGTTGGAATCTAAGATTTACTAATTTACCTCTAGGTTCAACATACACATTTGAAGAAATAGATATGCCTAATGGTTTTATATATGATTCATACGAAGGCACAACTTCAACAATTCATACTGATTTATTACCTGTAGATGCTACTGAAAATGAAGATGGTACTTATACATATAACGGTAAAATATATACTAAAGTTACAGATAGTGATAATAATGTTAGTTATACATATGAAGCTGATGTAACAAAAACTAGTGGAGACATTGCTGATATCGTATCAGGAACTATCTATACTGCTAATACTTCATATGTAGTAAAATATACTAATGAATATCAACTTACAAATATAAATGTTGTAAAAACATGGGATGATAAAAATAATCAAGATGGTAAGAGACCAGAATCTATTACTGTAAGATTGTTTAAAGATGGAGAAGAGTTAGATCATATAGAATTAACAAGTGAAAATGCATTAGTTACTAAAGATGAAACTACTGGTAAAAATGTAACTGATAATAATACTTGGGTTTATACATTTGTAGGACTACAAAAATTTGATAATGGTAGAGAAATTGTCTATACAATTACTGAAGATGAAGTAGATAATTATAATGTAAATGATGGTGAACCAGTATATGATAATAGTGTAGCAATCAATGTAAAAGCTACAAATACAATGAAAAATGAAACTATTAATGTAACTATTCAAGCTAATGGTAGTGATACTGATTTAACAGCTACATTAAATGAAGATAATAATTATAGAACAACTATAAATGATTTAGATTATCTAGATGACGATGGTAATATGATTACTTATACTGCTAAAATTAATGGACAAAGTAATGCATCAGTTAGAGTATATACGCGCGATAAAGAAATTGATATTACTAACAAATATACACCTGAAATAATTTCTAAGATTAGTGGTGAAAAAGTTTGGGTAGATAATGGTAATACTTTGGTTAAACCAAATGATATTACTGTAACATTAACTGGTACAATTACAAAAGAAGACGGTACTAAGAAGACTGTATATCCAGCTCAAAATAGAACAGTCAATGAAGCAAGTGACTGGAAATATGAATATACTAACCTAAATAGATATGCTGAAGGCATTGAAATTGATTATGTACTAAGTGAATTAAGTGTTAATGGTTATACAACTGAAATTAACGTAGGAGAATTAACACAAAATAATGATGGAACATATTCAAGAGTTGATAACATTACTAATACTTTGATTACCACAGAACTTATTGTTACAAAAGTATGGGATGATAATAATAATCAAGATGGCAAGAGACCAGAAACCATTACAGTTCAAGTTAAGAATGGAGAAGAAAATGTTGGAGATCCTATAACTATTGATTCAACAAGTGATGATGTAACCATTGGTAAAGATGAAAATGGTAATGATACTTGGACATATACAATTAGTGGTTTAAATAAGTATTCAAAAAACGGAGATTTAATTACCTATACAGTTGAAGAAAAAGCTATTACTTTATATAAAACACCTGATATTAAAGCTGTAAAGGATAATGATGGTATTATAACTGGTTATACAATTACAAATAGCCATGAAACTGAAGATACAACTCTTACTATTACAAAAGTATGGGATGATAATAATGACCAAGATGGTAAGAGACCAACTGCTGGTATTGAAGTAACTGTTAAAAATGGTGAAAATGTTGTTGTAGAGCCAAGAATTATTAATAAAGATACTAAAGGAGTAACTTTAGGTAAAGATGCTAATGGTAATGACACTTGGACATATACGTTTACTGGCTTAGATAAATATGAAAATGGTGGTAGTTTAATTACCTATACTGTCGAAGAAACAGCTATTGATTCATATCAAACACCAGATATTAAAGCTGTAAAAGATAATGATGGCAATGTGACTGGTTATACAATTACAAATAGCCATGAAATTGAAAAAACTGATTTAAAAATTACTAAGTCTTGGGTTGATAATTTTGACCAAGACGGAATTAGACCAGATGAAATTACTGTTCTTGTCAAGATAGGTAATGATACTATTAAGAGAGTACCTATTAATAAAGAAACTCCTGGAGTAGAAGTAACTAAAACACAAACTGGTGATAAATGGACTTATACAATCACTGGTTTAGATAAATATAAAGATGGTAAAGAAATTACTTATACTATTGATGAAGCAAAAACTGCTGTAATTACTGGAACAGATGGACCAGGTACATATGGCTTCGATGTAATTGGAAATAACATCACTAATAGACATACACCAGAAACAAAAGAAATTGAAATAACTAAAGTTTGGAAAGATAATAAAAATCAAGATGGCGCTAGACCTGCCACTATTCTTGTAGATGTTATTAAAGGTGAAGATGTAGTTAAGACAATTACAATCGACCCAACTGATACTGAAAATGTAACAGTAACTAATACTGATAATGGTGCTAATTGGACTATTAAAGTAGCTGAACTTGATAAATATGAAGACGGGGAAGAAATATTCTATACTGTTTCTGAACAAAATCCAAAACCATACAACTCACAGCCATCAACTGATGCTACAAATAATGATAAATTAATAATTACCAATACATATGAAACTAAGACAACTGAATTTGAAATAACTAAGACATGGTCTGATAATAATAACCAAGATGGCAAGAGACCAACATCTATTACTGTCAATATTAAGAATGGTAATAATCTAGTTAAAACTGAAACATTTGGTGCTAATACTCCTGGAGTAGAAGTAACTGAAAATGGTAACAAGTGGACATTCAAAGTAACTGGCTTAGATATGTATGCAAATGGTAATGTAATTACTTATACTATCGAAGAAGTTAAAACAGATGTAATAACTGGAACAGATGGACCAGGTACATATGCATATAGTGTAAGTGGTTATAATATTACTAATACTCATACTCCAGAAAAAACTGAAATTCCTGTAACTAAGAACTGGGTAGATGCTAAAGACCAAGATGGTAAGAGACCAACATCAATTCTAGTTCAAGTTATGAATGGCACAACACCTGTTGGCGATCCAATAACAATTGGTACAGATAATGCCACTGTAACTGAAACCGATAATGGTGCTACATGGACTTATACAATCACCGGCTTAGATAAATATGCTAATGGCAAAAAAATTAATTATACTATTGAAGAAGTTAAGACAGATGTTATTACTGGTACTGACGGTGCAGGAACATATGCTTATAGTGTAAGTGGTAACACAATTACTAACACTCATACTCCTGAAACAACTGATATAGTAGGTAAGAAGGTATGGAGTGATGCTAATAATCTTGAAGGATATAGACCTGAAAAGATTACAATTAGATTATTTGCAGGTAGTGAAGAAGTTGATTCAGTAGAATTAACTGAAGCTGATGCAGATAAAGAAGGATGTTGGATATATTCATTTACTGATCTACCTAAATATAGCGAAGGTAAAGAAATAAGTTATACTGTATCTGAAGATAAAGTTGATAATTATGAAACATATCCAGACAAGGATAATCAATATATTATCATCAACGAACATGTTCCAAGCCAAACTGAAGTAACCGTAACTAAGAAATGGAATACTAAATCAGTTGATGGTATCGAAGATCCATACGGACATGTCAAAGATATTAATGTTACTCTTGAAGGTAAAGTTGGAGAAACAGTTTATTACCACGAAACAGTTATCTTAAAAGAAAAACTTGATGGTTCAGAAACAATTGATGAAAACGGGAAAGCAACAATTGATGGCATGAATGTTGGAGTAAATTGGACTTATAAATTTGAAAATTTACCTGAATTTAGAGAAGGAACATTAATTAGTTATACAGTAGCTGAAGATACTAAAGTTACTGAATATAACACAGTTGTTAAGAGTAAGGATGAAAATCATCCAAATGATATTATAATTACTAATACATATAATCCAGGTAAAGTAACTATTACTGGTACTAAAGTTTGGGACGATGCATCTAATCAAGATGGTGCTAGACCTGAAAATATTACAATCAACTTATTTGCTGATGGTGAACAATATGGAGATCCAATTACAATTGGTGAAAATATTGAAGGAGTAACTGTTGGTACTGATGAAAATGGTAATGTTACATGGACATATGTTATTGATAATCTTCCAATGAAACACGATGGTAAAGAAATTGAATATACCATTACTGAAAACGAAGTAGATGGATACGATGAACCTATTATCGTACCTGTTACCGAAGGCGAAGATGAAGAGAAACATGTAACTGGTTATACAATTACAAATACTCATACACCAGAAACGATATCATTTATGATTCATAAAATATGGACTGATAATGAGAATAATGATGGCAAGAGACCAGAAACTATTACTGTAAGATTACTTGCAGATGGAGTTCAAGTAGGTGAAGACGTAATTATTAACGGAGACAACGGTTGGTACTATGAATTTGTTGAATTACCTAAGTATAAAAATGGTGAAGCAATTGTTTACAGTATTGAAGAAGACGAAGTTAAAGGTTATACAACAAACTTACCTGATTTAACAAAAGAACAAGATGTTTATGATATTACTAATAAACATGAAGATGAAACTATAAATATTGAAATTACTAAAACTTGGGATGATTATGATGATGTATCTAATATCAGACCTACTGAAATTGAAGTTGACTTATTAGCCGATGGAAAGGTTCAAGAAACATATATAATTAATGAAGAAAATGGATGGGCGATCACTATTGAAAACTTACCTAAATTCTTAAACGGCGAAGAAATTGTATATACAATCTATGAACATGAAATTGCTGAATACGAAACAACAATTGAAGGTAATGCTGAAACTGGATTTAACATTATTAACCACCATGAGTTAGGAAAAGGTAACGGCGAAGAACCAGAAATCCTACCACCACAAACTGGTATAGAATATAATCCAATTAGTATTAACAATTATATATACTTAATCTTAATAATAATTAGTTTATTGGGTATCAATATACAATTCATTAAAAATAATTAGAATAGGGTTACGAAAGTAACTCTTTTTCTATTTAATAACCTATTTTTTCATATTTCATATAATAAACTAGGTGATCGTAATGAAACCAATAATTGGTATTATATCTCGTCATGCTTTATCAGAATCTAATAATAATATTGATATTACTTATAGTGATATTATATCTTCAGTTAAAAAAAGTAATGGAATACCTATAAGCATTTCTAATAAAAACTTTTCTGATTATATAGATATATGTGATGGTTTTATCTTACAAGGTGGCGATAATATTGAAGAGGATAATTTAAATATTATAAATACTTTATATGATAAAGATATTCCACTATTAGGAATATGTTTAGGTATGCAAGAAATAGCTTATAACTATAATGGAATAATCTATGATATAGATAATCATAAACATAGTAATTTACATGAAATAACAATTAATAAAGATAGTTTATTATATAAAATATTAGGTTGTCATAAAACACTGGTAAATTCTAGACATAAGTCGGCTATTAAGAGTACTGATTTATTTATAAACGCAATATCTGATGATAATGTTATCGAAGCAATCGAAAGCAAAGATAAAAAGTTCTTTATAGGTTTACAGTGGCATCCGGAAAACTTATATGAAAAAGATTTAAACTCAAGAAAAATATTTGACTATTTTATTAAAATATGCAATGATACTAAATAGGAGAGGATTATATGCGTATTGGATTATTTGATTCTGGATTAGGTGGTTTAACCGTCTTAAAAACATTATTAAAAAAATATCCCAACAACGAATATGTATATTATGGAGATACCTTAAATATTCCTTATGGCGATAAAACTAAAGAAGAACTAATTATATTAGCTAAAAAGAATGTTGAATTTTTATTATCAAAAAAAGTTGATATGATAATTGTCGCATGTGGAACAGTATCTTCTAATTGTTTGGATATCTTAAAAGAATTATATGATATTCCTATTGTAAGTATTTTAGAACCAACCATAGATTATTTAAATAGAAGTAATTATCGAAATATTCTAGTTATGGCGACCCATGCAACAATTAATTCGCATATCTTTAAAAATAATGTTAATAAAAATATATGTGAATTAGAAACTCCTAAATTAGTACCAATGATTGAAAATAATAAATTATTAGATATTGAAGAAGTATTACATGATTATTTAGATGATTATCTAAATAATATAGATGTATTAGTTCTAGGATGTACCCATTATCCAATTTTAAAAGATTATATTAAAAAGGTAGTAGGAGAGAATACTAATATATTAGATATGAGCGATTTAATTAAAATAGATAATGATAGTAATAAATCATTAGAAATATATTTTAGTAAAATAGATAATAAAATAATAGAAAATACTAAAAATATTTTAGGAATAAATGATTTAATAATTAAAAATAATTGACATAATATCAAATTATTTGTATAATCATAATTAATGAAATAGTTATCCTTGCGACTTGCCGCGGGGGTCGCTGTTTCTTTTTGTTTATGCAATGATATAAATATCATAATAAAAAATAAAAGTCAAATTAATTTTCTAGTAGTTAATATATGGTAAAAATATTGACAACATTGTAATGAATTTAGATAAATATGTCGTTTTACTTGATACCAAAAATTAATTATAATATAATTATATAGAGGAGTATGATTATGAATAATGAAAATATAAAAATACCTAATCATGTAGGTATTATCTTAGATGGTAATGGAAGATGGGCTAAAGCTAGAGGCTTAAAAAGAACAGCTGGTCATTTAGCTGGTTATGAAAATTTACTAAAATTAAGTAAATATGTTTTAACAAGAGGAACAAAATATTTAAGTGTTTTTGCTTTTTCAACAGAGAATTTTAATAGACCTCAAGAAGAAGTAGATTACTTAATGGACTTATTTATTAAAGGATTTAATCGTGATAGAGGATACTTTAACAAAGAAAATATTAAAGTAGTATTCTCTGGAAGAAGAGATAGACTTAGTGATAAAGTATTAGCGGCGATGGATCAAATGATGGAAGAAACGAAAGATAATACCTTAGGAACATTAAATATATGTCTAAACTATGGTGGTAGAGCAGAAATTATTGATGCAGTTAATAAAATAATTAATAGCAATGAGAAAAATATAACTGAAGAAACCTTTAAAAAATATCTATATAATGATTTACCAGATATTGATTTTATGATTAGAACAAGTGGTGAAGTTAGAATTAGTAATTTTATGTTATGGCAATTATCTTATGCGGAATTATATTTTCCTGAATGTTATTTCCCTGATTTTAATGAAATTGAATATGATAAAGCTTTGGAAGAATATACAAGTAGAAATAGACGATTTGGTGGGTTGAATAAATAATGAATAGAATTAAAGTAACAACTAATATCGTATATAATAACAATGCTAAAAAGGATATTATAATTATTCATTTATCAGATATTCATTTTAATATCAATACCAAAGCAAATGACTTAGAAAAAATAACTAATTTAGTTAATAAGATAAAACCAGATTATATTATGATTACGGGTGATTTAATTGACGAACCATCAATTACTAAAAATAATAAGATTAAAGAATTAGTTAGTTTTCTATCAAATATAGCCAAAACAACTAAAGTAATGATTGCAATTGGTAACCATGATGTATTAAGTAAAAATGATTACCGTTTCTTTAATAAACTTAATGATTTATATAATATATATGTTTTAAATAATACAAGTTATCAAGATGAATTTATCTATGTAACAGGCTTTACTTTACCAAATGAATTTTATTACAACATAAATAACGCTGAAAATAAAGAAGTATTATCAGATTTCTTAAATAGTCATAAAGAATTAATAAATAAATTACCAAATGATAAACCAAAAATTCTTTTAATGCATTCTCCAATTACAGTAAGTCAAAATGATATTTTAAAAATACTACATGAATATGATTTAATCTTATCAGGACATACCCATAATGGTATGGTGCCAGATATTTTAAACTTCTTATTCAAAGGAAATGTTGGAATAATTTCTCCATATAAGACTTTCTTTCCAGAAGTTGCCAAAGGAAAGATAGAAAAAGATATTGATAATAAAAAAATGACTATTATTATCAATGGTGCTTATACGAAATTATCAAAGAAGTCAGGTAGTGTATTAAGTAATTTAAATTTTGTTTATGATAAAAGTGTTAATAAAATACTTGTTAGAAAGAAAAGAGGAATTAAATATGAAAATTAAAGATGTAAAAGCCAGAGAAATATTAGACTCAAGAGGCAATCCAACGGTTGAAGTGGATGTTATATTAGAAAATGGAATTATGGGTAGAGCAGCAGTACCATCTGGAGCATCTACTGGTGAACGAGAGGCTTTAGAACTTCGTGATGGAGATAAGTCTAGATATTTAGGTAAAGGAACCCAAAAAGCGGTTGCTAATGTCAATGGACCGCTTAGAGACTTAGTAATTGGTATGGATGCTGAAAAGCAAAAAGAATTAGATTATGCGATGATTGAATTAGATGGAACAGATACTAAATCTAAATTTGGAGCTAATGCTATTTTAGGGATTTCAATGGCAGCCATGAAAGCTAGTGCTCTAAATAAAGGATTACCATTATATAAGTATATTGGTAATGGTACTGAATTACCTAGACCAATGATGAATATTATTAATGGAGGAGCTCATGCGGATAACTTATTAGATTTCCAAGAATTTATGATTATACCTGAAAGAGATACAGTTAAAGAAAGAGTCAGAGTGGGAGCAGAAGTCTTTCATAATTTAAAAAAAGTATTAAATGAAAGAGGACTTGCTACCGGTGTTGGTGATGAAGGTGGCTTTGCTCCAGATTTAAAATCTAATAGTGAAGGCTTTGAATTAATAATGGAAGCTATTAAAAAAGCCGGATACATTCCTGGCAAAGATGTCTTCTTAGGCATCGATGTTGCTGCATCTGAATTTTATAAAGATGGTAAATATGTATTAGCTGGTGAAAATAGAAGCCTATCAACAGATGAATTAATTGATTTCTATGAAGAATTAGTCACTAAATATCCAATTATTTCAATTGAAGACCCAGTTGATGAAAATGATTGGGAAGGATTTAAAAAGATTACTGAAAGATTAGGAGATCGTATTCAGTTAGTCGGAGATGACCTATTTGTAACTAATAAGAAATGTTTACAAAAAGGTATTGATATGCATGCCGGAAATGCCATACTTCTAAAAGTAAACCAAATTGGTACCATTACTGAAACACTAGAAACCATTGAACTTGCTAGAAAGAATGGTTATAAAACTATAATATCTCATCGTAGTGGTGAAACCGAAGATACCACTATTGCTGACTTGGCTGTTGGATTAAATCTAGGTCAAATAAAAACCGGATCAATGTCTAGAACTGATCGAATTTGTAAATACAACCAACTAATGAGAATTGAAGAAGAATTGACAAAATAATTACTACCTCTAAGATATACTTATCTTGGAGGTTTTCTTATGAAAATAAAAATATTTGATGAATCCCATGAAAAAGATTTAGAAGAAGACATTAGTAAATTTATCGAAGAAAAAAACCCAGATATCATCGATATCAAGTTTTCTGTATCTTGTTCTTTATATGCTGAAGAACAAATCTATTGTTTTTCAGCTCTCATAATGTATAAATGACACATATAAATGTGTCTTTTTTATTTGACATATCATATATCTAGGAATATAATATAAATATATGAGCATATATTCATATAGATAGGAGTTATGTATGGAATTATTAAATGATGATAAGGTTATAGATATTAGTGAATTATTTAAGATATTTGGGGATTCGACGAGAATTAAGATTATTAATGTTTTAATTGATGAAGAATTATGTGTTAGTGATATATGTAATAAGATTAATTGTTCACAATCAGCAGTATCACATCAATTAAGAATACTTAAGAGTAGTAAATTAGTTAAGTATCATAAAGAAGGCAATTTGATATATTATGCATTAGATGATGATCATGTTAAGAAAATATTTGAGTTAGGATGTGAGCATATTAATGAAATATAAATATAAATTGAGCGGTTTAGATTGTGCTAATTGTGCTCATAAAATTGAATGTAGATTAAATGAACATAAGGATATTGATAGTGCTAGTGTTAATTTTAGTAAATTAACTGTTAGTGTTACTACTAATAGTAAGGCTGATATAAAAGATATTGTTACTAAAGTAAGTAAAGAAATAGAACCAGATGTCGTTGTCTTAGAAATGGATGAAAGTGGTAAAGATAAAATATATCTTGATGTTATAAAGATTGTTATTGGATTATTATTGGGAATATTAGGTGGTTTTGTTTTAAAAGGAACTATTGCTAAAATAATGATAATACTAGCTTATGTAATATTATTATCGAAAGTATTTTTAAAAGCTATAAAACAAATAAGAAATTTCATTATTGATGAAAATTTACTTATTACTATTTCGTGTGTAGGTGCATATTTAACTAATAATATTCATGAAGGGTTAATGGTTATTGTTTTATATGATATTGGTAAGGTTTTAGAATCTATTGCGGTTAACAATTCACGTAAATCAATTAAAGAACTAATGAATATTAAACCAGAATATGCGAGCGTATTAAAGGATAATGAATATATTAAAGTTAATCCAGAAGAGGTTAAGATATGTGATACAATAAGAATACTTACTGGGGAAAATATTCCTCTAGATGGTATTATATTAAATGGTACTGCTAAAATAGATTCATCAAGTCTTACTGGTGAAAGTAAATTGGTAAAAGTAAATGTGGGTGATAAAGTATTATCGGGAAGTATATGTACGGAAGGAATACTTGAAATAAAAGTAACAAATACATATGAAAATAGTACGGTTGCAAGAATATTAGATTTAGTAGAAACAGCTACCGATAGAAAAGCTAAGACAGAGACGTTTGTTAGTAAAGCTGCTAGAATATATACCCCAACGGTTTTAATATTAGCTATATTAACAGTTATCTTTTTACCAATAATATTTGATGTTGCGGTTAGAGATTCTTTATATCGAGCTTTAGTATTCTTAGTAATATCATGCCCTTGTGCGATTGCCATATCGGTTCCTCTTAGTTATTTTTCAGGATTAGGAGCATCATCTAAATTAGGGATATTAATTAAAGGTAGTGATTATCTAGATGCCTTTGGTAATATAAAAGAAATAATTTTTGATAAAACAGGAACAATTACGACTGGAGAATTTTCTAATTATGAATTAAGTATTATTGATAATGATTATAGTAAAGAAGATATTATAAAATATTTAGTAACTGGTGAAAAATTATCTAACCATCCAATTGCTACCTCAATTATTAAATTATTTCCAGATATAAAAGAATATTCAAAGATTACTAATTTTAAAGAAATTAGTGGTAAAGGGATTGAATATAAATTAAATAATAATTTAGTTAAGATAGGAAGTAGTACTTTCTGTGGTAATAAGAAGAAAGATAATGCGATATATATAAATATTAATGATAATAATATTGGTAAAATACTTTTATATGATGGTATTAAGAAAGAAGTAAAGAAAACAGTAAATATGTTAAGAAATTTAGGTATTGCCACAAAGATATTTACGGGTGATAGTAAGGAATATGCGAAAGTTGTTGCTAAAGAAGTTGGTATTGACGAAGTATATTCTGAGTTACTTCCTCAAGATAAATTTAAGTTATTGGAAGAGGAAATAGATAAATATGATAATCATGTAGCCTTTGTTGGAGATGGTATCAATGATGCACCATCACTAGCGAGAGCAAATGTAGGTATCTCTTTAGGTGGTATTAGTAGTGATTCAGCGGTTGAAGCATCTGATGTTGTTATTATGGATGATAAACTAGATAAAATTATTACGGGAATAAATATATCTAGATTTACAAATAGAATTATTAAAGAAAACTTAATATTTGCGATTGGTACAAAAATACTTGTGTTATTATTTAGTATATTTGGATTAGCTTCAATGTGGCAAGCCGTATTTGCAGATACAGGAGTAACTCTAATAACTATATTGAATACCACTCGAATATTAAAAAGAAAATATTAACCTTTAGATTAACTAGAGGTTTCTTTTATATGTCAAATATTAATAATCAGTTGAAATTATTATTAAATTATCGTATAATTAGGTTGAATGTAGGTGATATAAATGAATAATATGAATAAAAAAGGTGTTATCATTTTAATAGGTATATTTTTAATATTCTATTTAATAACGACTTTCTTCTTAGATAGACGTAACTTAAATAAAAATACTCCAGAAAAAGAAGAACCGATTGTTAATCAAGATAATAATTATGATAAAGAAAAAAATATTGTTAGAAATTTATATGATGATATAAAAATTTTATATGATGTTGTTAATAATAAGTTTATTGTCAGTCAAGAAGATACGATTACTATTGGAGATATCATCTATAAAAAGATTACTAATTATGATGAAGTAATGAATGGTGTATTTACAGAAAATGGTGAAAAAAAATACTTAAGTGATTTAAATAATTATTTTGCTATTACAGATAGTGGATATTATTTAGCGGGTAATTTAGTGAATTATCAAACTTATTATTTTCGTGGAGACGAAACTAATATATATGTAACAAATGTTAGTGAAGATGAAATTAATGGAATTATTTATGAACGTTGGACTACCAACAATAAAAATACTTTAGCAACAATTAAAGTAATAAATAAAGATGGGAAATGGCTTGTTGATGATATTACGATATTAGCAACAGAATAGGTAGGTAATAAAGATGTATACAAAAGAAATAATTTATATGATTGCAATTCCGTTTTTATTCGTATTAGCAATTATTCCTTTTATTAAAAAGGTGGCAATTCATGTTAATGCCTTAGATATTCCTAATGGTAGAAAAGTTCATACTGAGCCTATGCCTAGATTAGGTGGCTTAGGTATTTATATGGGATTCTTGCTTGGATATATATTATTTGGAACGATGTCTATAAGAATGAATGCCATTTTAATAGGTAGTTTTATTATTATAGTGACTGGTATTGTTGATGACATTAATCCTATTCCAGCTAAAGTAAAGTTTTTGTTTCAGACAATTGCGGCATCTGTTGTAGCCTTTTATGGCCAAATATTGCTTAGTAATTTATCAGCTTTTGGCTTTTATATTGATTTTGGAATACTTAGTTATCCAATTACAATAATATTTATTGTATCTATAATTAACTGTATTAATTTAATAGATGGCTTAGATGGTTTAGCAGCCGGCTTATCAAGTATTTACTTTATGACAATCGGCATTGTTATCGTTCATTGGTTAAAAGTATTTGATTTAAACGCGATTATTACTTTTATAATGCTCGGTTCAACATTAGGTTTCTTATGTCATAACTTTCATCCAGCTAAAATATTTATGGGTGACTCTGGTAGTATGTTCCTAGGCTATATTATTGCGGTAATTGCTTTATTAGGATTTAAAAATGTAACACTAACAACATTGCTAGCTCCAATATGTTTGTTGGCTATTCCAATATTAGATACGTCTTTTGCTATTATTAGAAGGTTTATAAATAAAAAGCCAATTGATGAACCTGATAAAGAACATTTACATCATCAATTATTAAATTTAAAATTATCACATCGTAATACAGTTTTAGTTATCTATTTTATCGATATTTTATTTGCGGTAGCAATGCTTGTATATATGCTTGGAAATAAAACTTTAGGAATAATTATGTATGCATTATTATTTATTCTAGTTTTAATATTTATTATGAAAACAAATATTATAATTGATCACTCTAAGAAGAACAATAAATAGTTCTTCTTTTCTATTTGCTTCGTTGACTATTAGGATAAAAAATGCTATCATAAAGGAGAAAGTTGTGTGATATATTATGTCTAAAATAAAGGTAATGGATGAACACTTAGCTAATAAAATTGCAGCTGGAGAAGTTGTTGAGAAAATAGTTTCTGTTGTTAAAGAATTAGTTGAAAATGCTATTGATGCTGGTAGTAGTGAGATAACGATTGAATTAAAAGAATCGGGTCTTAGAGAAATTAAAATTACTGATAATGGTATTGGAATGGAACATGATGATGTCTTATTAGCTTTTGAACGTCATGCGACTAGTAAGATATACGATGATGATGATTTATTTAATATAAATACTTTAGGTTTTCGCGGTGAAGCCTTACCATCTATCGCATCAATTTCAGAAGTAGAAGTAAAAACTTGCTATAAAGATTTTGAAATTGGTACTTATTTACATATTAAGGGTGGTAAATTGTTATCAGAAGAGAGTATTGCAGCTAATCGAGGAACAAGTTTTAAAATAACTAATTTATTTTATAATACACCAGCTAGATTAAAACATTTATCAAGTAGTTATGCTGAACTAGCTAATGTTATCGATTATATTAATAAAATTGCTTTATCATATACGAATATTAGATTTAGATTATTAAATGATGATAAAGAATTATTGAGTACTACGGGATCAAATAATTTACTTAAAGTTATCAATAGTATTTATGGTATTAATATTGCTAAGAAAATGATTCCAATAAATGGAGAAAACGATGACTATCATATTTCTGGATATATCTCATTGCCAGAAGTAACTAGATCATCTAAAAATCATATGACAACGATTGTTAATGGTAGAGTAGTTAGAAATAGTATTCTCTATAAATCTATTAATGAAGCTTATAGTAATTATAAAGAAGACTCAAGATATCCGATATGTGTTATTTTAATAGAAACTGATCCTAGTTTGCTAGATGTAAATATTCATCCTTCTAAATTAGATATTCGATTTAGTAATTTTGATGAATTAAATAATCTAATTAAAGGAACTATCGATGGTGCGATTAAAGAAAAAATGTTAATACCTAATATTAGCTTAACAGAAGAAGAAATGCCTAAATATACTCATATGACTTTAAATATTGAGAGAACTAACCCGGAAGAAAATAATGATTATAAAAATAAATTAGAAGAATTAATAAACTATTCCGTAAAAGAAGATAATAATATATATAGTAATACTGAACAAATTCAAAGTGAAACGATTGATATTATTGATAATGAAAAATTACCAGAATTATATCCTGTAGCCTTATTACTTGGAACATATATTGTTTGTGAAAATAATGAAGGCATATATCTAATTGATCAACATGCAGCAAAAGAAAGATGTAACTATGAAAAAGTTAGTTATGAATTAGCACACCCAAATGGTAATACGATTAGTCCTATTGTTCCAATAGTAATAGAGCTTCCTCAAAATGAAATATTATCCTTAAAAGAAAATGAAAATATTTTTGATAGTTTAAATATAAAATACGAAGAATTTGGAACATCATCAATAAGAATTATATCCCATCCGACATGGTTTACGGAAGGTAAAGAGGAACAAATAATAAGACAAATAATTGAAATGATTTTAAATAAAGGACACGATTTTACAATTGAAAAATTTAGAGACAATTTAGCTAAAATGGTTGCTTGTAAGATGAGTATTAAAGGGAATACGTTTATTGATAAACCATCGATGGAATCATTAATTAATGATTTAAGAAAATGTAAGAATCCTTATAATTGCCCACATGGAAGACCAGCTATTATTCATTTTAGTATTTATGAACTTGAAAAAATGTTCCATAGGAGTATCTAATGAATAAATTTATCGATGAATTAATTAATAAAATGTATGAATTATACAAAGTATATGAATCTTATGCTTGGAAAGAAACAAATAGAAAGATAGTAATTGTTTTAGAAAAAGGGAATATTATCTCAATTTATCTTTATAATATGGGCAATAATGATGAGTTACTAGATGATGTACATATATCATTTGCTAGTAAAGAAACTAATTTATATTATGCAATAGCACTTAGATTGTTTGTTAAAACACTTGGTAATGTAATGATTTATAAGTTAAGTAATGATATGTATTATAATGCTACACATAAAAGATATTTATTATATATTGTTAAAAATGAAAAGTTAAAAGAAATGATTGATGAAATTGTTGTTAGACAAGAACAAGAAGTTATATGTTATGATACGGATATTGTTAAAAAAGCTACTGAATCAGTTAAAAATAAAGTTTATAGTAAAAAAATATTATCTGAAATAGATAACCGTACTAGATTTACAAATGAAATGCTAAGAAAGTGGTAATATATGCAGTATTTTAATGAATTATTAGAAATTAACAAAAAGATTATTCCAGGAAATGATAATATTAGAATTTTAGATTTAGAAGATGTATATTCTAAATTAAATGATTTTTATAGTAAAGAATTTGATTTAGATGAATTTATTAAGTTATGTATTATATTATTTAACATGCAAATATTTTATGATGGTAATTCAAGAACAATCTTGACATATTTAGCTAATGTAATAGATAAATATGGTTATTATATTGATACTGATAAGGCTACTGAAGGATTAATCAAATTAAAAGGATTATTTCCAGTAATGTATGATTTAAATGAAGATTTAGATGGTAATGAAATTTTTATAATAAAACAATTTATATATAAAAAAAATAATAGAAAGAGAAGATAATATATGATAATAGTAATTACAGGTCCTACTGGAGTAGGGAAAACTAAATTATCAATAGAACTTGCTAAAATTTATAATGCGGAAATTATTAATGGAGATTCAGTACAGGTATATAAAGGATTAGATATTGGTTCAGCCAAAGTAACTGATGAAGAAAAAGAGAATATTCCACATCACTTGTTTGATATTAGGGAAGTAGATCAAGAATATTCGATTTATGATTATCAAAAAGACGTTAGAAGATTAATTGATGAGATTACTAAAAGAAATAAAAATATTATCATTGTTGGTGGAACAGGTTTATATATCAAAAGTGCTTTATACGATTATACCTTAAATGATTATGATAAGAATGATAACCAATATGAAGATAAGAGTACGGAAGAATTATATCAAGAATTAATATCTTTAGATAAAGATGTAATTATAGATAAACATAATCGTCGAAGGGTAGTTAGGGCACTTAATTATTATAAGAATAATGGTAGATCTATAAGTAAAAATAAATCAGGAAATAATCTATTATATGATGCAATCTTTATTGGACTTACAATGAGTGATAGGGATGCGTTATATAAAAGAATTAATGATAGAGTAGATAAAATGGTTGAGAATGGTTTAATAGATGAAGTAAAAGCATTTTATGATAAAAATATTCATACTAAACCATTATTAAGTGCAATTGGTTATAAAGAATTATATCAGTATTTTGATAATAAAATTTCCTTTGAGAAAGCAATCGAATTAATAAAAAGAAATTCAAGGAGATATGCTAAAAGACAATATACCTTCTTTAATCATCAGTTTGATATTAAATGGTTTAATGTAAATATTGATACTTTTGATGAGACAATTAACGATGTAACAGAATATATAGATAAAAAGGAAAAAGATTATATCTCACGCATATGAAATGATAAACTAAAAGTAGACACATAAAAAGAATGTGTTCTACTTTTCTTTTTGATATAATTAAAATAAGGAGATGATAAATATGAAAGGAAGACC
>CADAMI010000014.1 GCA_902788975.1 uncultured Erysipelotrichaceae bacterium
TGCTATAAAAGATATGGGCTTTAATGAAATACAATTTGATTATGTAAGATTCCCAGAAACAGCCTATCAAATGTCTCAAAATAGTAATACTAATTTTAGAAATGCTTACGAGGAAGAAAAAGCCGAAGCTGTGCAAAATTTCTTATTTTATGCCGCTGATCAGATCCATAAAGAAGGAGCCTATTTGTCAGTAGATGTTTTTGGAGAATGTTCCAGTGAATATGTAACTTCTTATGGACAGTATTGGCCTGCCATCTCTAATATAGTAGATGCAATTAGTTCAATGCCGTATACTGACCACTTTGGAAGAAATATTGATACATGGAGTAATGCTTATCAAACCGTGTATAACTGGGCAACTGGTGCCGCTAAGAGGCAAACCGAAATACCAACGCCAGCCGTTGCCAGAACATGGATTACTGCGTATGATACACCTTACTGGAACCCAACAGTTGTCTATAATGCATCAAAAATTAGTGATCAGGCACAAGCACTAGTAGATGCAGGACTTGATGGTGGTTTTATTACTTGGCATTCTGGATCAAGTTTGAGTAAATATAACCAAATTGCTTCTGCCTTTTCAAAGGATTATCAAAAAAATAGTTAGGAGTAAAAAATGAAAATAGAAATAGAAAATAGAGAATATGAATTAATAAAAAATTATAAAGATGCCTTTGATAAAGATATTTTTACAGAGAAATATACCGATTATTATTATGATTATGATTATATTGTCGGTGATATAGCTTATGGAAAATTGCGATTAAAAGGATTTTATGATGAGAAGAACAAAAAAGTTAATAAAATTAATAATTTTAAAAATGTAGATGATTATATTAAGAAAAATTGCGCTAGTGATTGCAAACATTTTATTTTAAAAAAAAGTAAATAAATAAAATGCCAAGTGCATAAAAAATATTGTTGTTAGAAAATAAATATGATATTATTTAAATGTAGAATATGAATAAAAGGAAACATTTTGAAATAAAACCTGCGTAATCCCATAAGCTTTAGATTTTGGGTTAAGGAAGAACAAAAACTTCAATCTAGTTGATTGAAGTTTTTTATATAAAGAATGTTGGCATGTCACTATTATTATTACCAGTAGTTGTTACCTTTTCTATTGAGATAAGTTTATCATTTTTGTCTATAACCATATTATTGATATTACCATTATTATGAGGAATATTATTAATTGTCTCGTTTCTGAATGCCTTCGCCAAATTAAGCATATTCTTAACATTATTTACAACTGGCTTTGCCTGCCTTACTAATGGAATAGTTTGATTCATAACGTTGAGTGTTTTATTTGCTCCACTTAATAAATTACTCCAATTAAAAGTCCGAAGACCTTGAAACAACCTACCAAATAGTCCCATTCCCCTAGTTACTGTATATCCATTCCTTATCATTGTTGGATTTATTGCCATACTGGGCATAAAATATCTTCCTGGATTCATAAAATTATTCCTTCCTAAAATAATATATGTAAATAAACAAAAAAAGTTTAAAAAAAAACATATTTATGATACAATATAATTATAAATAAAAATAATAAGGTGGTGTATATAATGAATGATGCTCAAAATAATATAAATTCTAATATAAATCAACAATTAAATAACATTCATACTCAAAATGCAAATAATACAAATCAAGTACCTATAAGCAATCAAATTCGAACTGATTTTTCAGACCGAAATAATAATGCTAAAAATGTTAAATTAACAAGATATAAATATAAAGTAAAAGATCAAACTGGTAAAATAATTGAAAGTTATTTTGATGCTGAAAATAAAATTGATGTTGAATCTTTTTTGTTAAATAAGTCATATGAAATCATTTCAATTCAAGAAGATAAATTATCTACATCCTTAGGATTGACTCTAAGCAACAAAAAAATGAATGCAAAAGAATTAAATTTCTTCTTAACTCAATTATCAACCTATGTAAAATCTGGTATTCCATTACTTGATTCAATGGAAATTTTGAGTAGACAAGTAAAAAATAAAAGCACTCAGATGTTATATCGTAAAATTGTGTTTGAATTAAGTAGGGGAGTAACATTTAGTAACTGCCTTGAAAAGCAAGGAAAAGTATTTCCTAAAATGCTCATAAACATGTTAAAGACATCAGAAATGACTGGCGACCTAACAGGAGTATTGGATGATATGGCTGCATATTACAAAAGACAAGATAGTAATCGAAAACAAATAATAAATGCTATGACTTATCCATCTGTACTATTGATTTTTGCAGTAGCAGTTTTAACTTTTGTAATAACATATGTTGTTCCTCAGTTTACTTCGATGTACGAATCAGCTGGATCAACACTTCCAAAAATAACAATTACAATAATAAATATTAGTTCATATATTACTAAAAATTGGTATATTATATTACTAACTATAATTGCGATAGTAGTAACTTTTACATTTTTATATAGATCATCCAAAAAGGTAAAATATATAACTCAATATATTATAATGCATATTCCGGTGGTCAAAGAAATAATAAAATATAATCAATTAGTTACTTTTACAAGCACATTTGCCACTTTAATTAAGCATGATGTATTTATAACTGATAGTATGGATATATTAAGTAAAATAACCGATAACGAAATATATAAAGAATTAATTGATAGCGCAATTTCTAATCTAGGAAAAGGAAATGGTGTTTCGGTTGCATTTAAAGGAAAATGGGCATTTCCAGAAACAGCATATGAAATGTTATATACCGGAGAAAAAACTGGTAAACTAGGTGAAATGATGACTCATGTTTCGGAGTTTTATCAAGAAGAACAAACAAATATTATCGCCAGATTAAAAAGTTTGGTAGAGCCAATTATGATTGTAATGCTGGCAGTTTTAGTAGGTGTAATTCTACTGGCAGTTGTTGTTCCTATGTTTGATATATATAGCAAAATAATTTAAGGAGTTTAATTATGCAAAATTTATATCTATTAATATTTTTCATCATTGGAAGTATAATGGGCTCATTTTATCATGTTTTAGCAAACAGATTATCTAAGGAACAATCTATTATTTCTCCACCATCACATTGTGAAAAATGCAATCATCAGTTAAAATGGTATGAATTAATTCCAATCATTTCATATATTATTCAAGGTGGAAAATGCCGTAAATGTAAATCCAAAATGAGTATAAGTTATCTCTTAATGGAGATATGTACCGGAATATTATTCGCTGTATGTTATCATTCATTCGACTTTACCCTTGAACTAATTAGTGCCTTACTATTTGTATCATGCCTAATAATAACAATAATTAGTGATATAGAATATATGATTATTCTTGATGAAGTATTAATTGTCTCAATTTTTGGTATAATAATAGTAGATCTTTTCGACATAGGTGTATATGAAACATCGATGAGAATATTATCAGGGTTAGGAGCTTTTGCCACAATGCTATTAATAAAAAAAATAGGCGATGTCGTTTTTAAACAAGAATCTTTAGGCGGTGGCGATATTAAATTAATGTTCTTGGTAGGACTAGTAATTGGGTATCCAATGGCAGTGTGCAACATTTTCTTTGCCACTTTTATTGCATTTCCAATTGCATTATATCTATTAATATCAAAAAAAGACAATATCATTCCATTTGGCCCATTTTTAAGTATGTCTGCTATTCTATTATATATTTGGGGACTAAATTTTACTGATATAATTAATTTTATCCTAGCATAGAGGAAAGAAGGAATAAGATGACGAAAAAATCAATTTATATAATTCTATTTATAATGTTATTTACTATTAGTATTTTGTCAATATATACAACTTTTGCCTATGATGAAGAAACTGAAAAAATAGATGAATCAACCGCTAATTATAATTTAATATATTCGTTAAAAGAGGCATCTAACAAACAAATATCAGTTGCATCAAAAGAAACTAAATGTGTTGATATAATTCTTAATAACACATATAATTCAACAGTTAAGTATGGCATGTATTACCGACTATTAAAACCAAATAAAATGCCTGACAATATAAATGTAAGTTTATCTGAAGATTCAATTGATTTATTACAAAATACGATAAAATCAGGGGAGAATAGAAAAGTTTCAATAAAAATTGAAAACAATTCAGAATACAATATAGAATTAATAATTGGGGCATTAGTAGGTTTTGAAAATGGCAATATTGAAGAATTGTTAAAGGATAATGAAATAATAATTAAATAAAGGAAAGAGGAAAAATATGAAAAAAATAGCCATAAATGGATTTGGAAGAATAGGTAGGTTGGTTTTTAGAATTATTGAAGAACTAGACGATATGGAAGTTGTTGCTATAAATGATTTATCAACACCAGAAGAATTGGCATATCTATTGAAATATGACACTAACCATGGGAGATATTCCAAAAAAGTAACTTTTGACAATGAAGCAATATATGTAGAAAATAGAAAAGTAAATGTATACAAAGAGATGGAACCTAGTAAATTACCATGGAGTAGTCTTGGAATAGATGTCGTTTTGGAATGTACTGGAAAATTTACAAGTAAAGATGGAGCAAATCTCCACATAGAAGCTGGAGCTAAAAAAGTATTAATTTCAGCTCCAGGTAAAGGAGAGATGAAAACGATTGTCTATAATGTTAATGATAGTATATTAACGCCTGAAGATACTATTGTATCTGCTGCTTCTTGTACAACAAACTGTTTGGCACCAGTACTTAAAGTACTAGATGATAATTTTAAAATTGTTAAAGGTAATATGACAACTATCCATGCCTATACAAATGATCAAGTAACATTAGATGTATCACATAAAAAAGGAATTCTTGAAAGACGTGGAAGAGCATGCGCAATGAATATGATTCCAACATCTACTGGTGCTGCTAAAGCAATTGGAAAAGTTTTACCAAATTTAGATGGAAAAATTTTAGGTTCAGCCATAAGAGTTCCTGTACCAGATGGTTCATTAATAGATCTAACAGTTGAATTAACTAAAAATACCACAAAAGATGAAATTAACAATATATTCAAAGCAAATAGCAATATAACATTGCATTACACCGAAGATCCTATCGTTTCATCGGATATTATCTCATCAGACTGCGGAGCTACAGTAGACGGGAATTTAACTAATATAATTGAAATAGATGGAAAACAATTAGTGCATATTGTTGCATGGTATGATAATGAAATGGGTTATTCTTACCAAATGGTAAGAACATTACAAAAAATGTAAAAAAATAACTCTTTTTTTCTAATATAAATTTAAAGTTGAAATAATAAAAAAAATATGTTATTATATTTATGTAAATAATAGCAAAGTAGGTGATGCAATGGAATTAAAAAAGATTATAATTGTTCTAAGTATTACCATAGCTATTGCTATCGCAATAATGTTTGGTGCCAGTTATGCCTGGTATGCCTATAAAAATGCTGAGACTAATATAAGTGGAGGAACAATCAAAGAAACACCAACTATTATCTTTTCACAAACAGAATATATTTCTTTAAAACAAACACTTCCAATTAAAGATAACGACAGGTATAATTATGCCAACAAGAATAGTTTTACAATTACTATTGATAAAAATTTAGAAGATTATGAAAAAGGAATCGAAATATCACTAATTAATATTAATATGGCAGATGAACTAAAAATTGCTAATTATAAATATGAATTATTACAAAATAATATAAAAGTTGCCAATGGTGATTTTAGCAATATTGGATCAAATAAATCATTAATAATAATGCCAATGACAAAACTTTCACCGGCGACCTATCCAACAACATATTCGTATGAATTATTAATATGGTTAAGTGATGATGAAAGTAATCAAAACACATTGATGAATAAAGGATTCAGTGCCAAAATAAGTATAAATAGTGCAATCAAAAAGTAGAAAGAAGGTAATAAAATGACTAAGAAATATGTTTTGACAATCTCAAGCATTTTATTACTTATAATAATAACTATTATTGGAGCAACATATGCATACTATTCAATTATTGTTTCTGACAATAATAATGTTCTAGGAAATTCTAAAAAATATGAAATATTATATAGCGGCGGTACACATATAACTGGCGATATTCAGGCCGTTGCAAGAAAAGAAGATGGCAAGTCAACTATTGTTCAGATAGGTTTAGCAAGTGGTAGTGCCAAAGCCAATGCCACATTATATATTGATATTGTAAACATAAGCAGAAATTTAGCTATTGCTGGATTCAAATGGGAAGTCTATCGAATAGAAGGTTCAAATGAAGTGTATGTAAATGATGGTAATTTTGCTAGTAAAGAAACTGGAAATGAAATACCAATTGTTACTGATTATCCACTAACAGATACAGAAAATGAAACATTAACGCAATTTAAAGTTTATTTCTGGATAGATGGAAACAATTCTGATAACAATATTGAAGGTGGCACCTTTGAAGGATATATTGGCGCTAGAACTGATGTCTTAACTGGTATTGTTAAAACAAGTTAAAAAGAATAATAAATTATTATGAACATATAATATAATGTCATAAGTGACAGAGAAAACACAAGTGTTTGTGTTTTTTTCTTTTTTCTGTTATACTTTAATAGAGGTAATAAAATGAGAAAAATATTAAAGTTAATATTGATATTTACAATACTATTAGCAATAATCAACTTCTATATTATTTCAACAACTAAAAGAAGAATAATTGAAATAAGTAATATTGAAGATAAAGATTATGATTGTATTGTCGTATTAGGCGCTGGAATTAAAAACAATAAACCAAGTCCTATGCTAGAAGATAGATTATTAACAGCTATTGAATTGTATAATAATAAAGCAGCTCCTAAAATCTTAGTTAGTGGTGATCACGAATATAAAGATTATGATGAAGTAAATGTCATGAAAAATTATCTAAAAGAAAATGGTATCCCTTCAGAAGACATATTTATGGATCATGCTGGCTTATCATCATATGACAGTATCTATCGTACAAAAAAAATATTTAAAGCTGATAAAGTAATAATTGTAACTCAGAAGTACCATTTATACCGTTCACTTTATATTGCCAAAAGTATTGATTTAAATGCTTATGGCGTATCTGCTACTAAAAGAGAATATATGAACCAAACAAAAAGAGATATTCGAGAAATAGCTGCTAGAATAAAAGATTTTTTAAAATGTTTAATTAAACCAGAACCAACATATCTTGGTGAAGTTATTCCAATTAAAGGCAATGGCGATCGAACTGACGATAATAAATAACACAGTAAACTATACTGTGTTTTTAAATATCTAATAAAAAAAGTAAACTAATTGTTAAAAATGTGCTATAATATAATGCAGTTTGGGAGTGGTCGTGTGAAAACTGAAGATTTTAATTATTATTTACCTGAAGAATTAATAGCTCAAACGCCATTAGAAAAAAGAGATGATTCTCGATTAATGGTGCTTGATCGTAAAACGGGAGAAATAAAACATGAAATATTCTATAATATAATTAATTATTTAAATAAAGATGATATTCTAGTCCTAAATGATACTAAAGTAATGCCTGCTAGGATTATTGGTGAAAAACAAGATACAAAAGCAGTTATTGAATTATTATTGCTTAAAAATATTGAAAATGATAAATGGGAAGTACTTGTTAAACCAGCCAAAAGAGTGAAAATTGGAACTATTATTTCATTTGGTAATGGCTTACTAACCGCAAAATGTCAAGAATTAGGCGAAGAAGGGATCCGTATTGTTGAATTTTTTTACAAAGGTATCTTTTATGAAATTTTAGACAAGTTAGGAAGTATGCCATTACCTCCATATATTAAAGCCAAATTACAAGATAAAGATCGTTATCAAACAGTATATGCTAAAAATATTGGTTCGGCTGCTGCGCCAACCGCTGGTCTTCATTTTACTAAAGAGTTATTAAATAAAATTGAAAAAAAGGGTATAAAAATATGTTATATAACATTACATGTTGGTTTAGGTACATTTAGGCCAGTCAATGTCGAAGATGTTAAAACTCATAAAATGCATAGTGAATTTTATCAAATGACTAAAGAAGTGGCGGATGTTTTAAATAAAGGAAAAAAAGAAGGTAAAAGGATAGTTTCTGTTGGAACTACATCAACAAGAACTTTAGAAACTATTATGACCAAATATGGTGAATTTAAAGAAACTTCCGGATGGACAGATATCTTTATTTATCCAGGATATGAATTTAAAGCAATTGATGCCCAAATTACTAATTTTCATTTACCAAAATCGACGTTAATTATGCTTGTTTCAGCTTTTGCTTCTAAAAAAATAATTCTTAATGCTTATGAAGAAGCTGTTAAAAACAAATATCGTTTCTTCTCATTTGGTGATTCTATGTTTATAAAATAACAAAAAAGTGTCAAATTTGTGTAAAATTAACAAAAAGTTAATAAAAATAAAAGTAATCTCCAAGTTTTTTTGGAATATCATTATTGGAGGGGATAAAATGAACATTACTAATGAAATGATAAATGAAATAAGAAATAAAGTAGATATCGTTGATGTAATCTCTAAGTATATTCCCTTAACTCAAAAAGGAAAAAACTACTTTGGTGTATGTCCATTTCATGATGATCATTCACCGAGCATGAGTGTTTCTAATGAAAAACAAATATTTACTTGTTTTTCATGTGGAGCTACCGGTAATGTGTTTACCTTTGTTGCCGATTACGAGCATATAGGCTTCTATGATGCTGTAAGATTATTAGGGAACCAAGTAGGCTATAATTTAGGACAAGCTAAAGTAATAAAAAACAAAAATACTGAATCCTATGAAATATATGATAAAGCTTGCAAATTTTATCAAAATAATTTAAATACAGCTTTAGGTAAAAATGCCAATGATTATTTAGAACAAAGACATATTGATAAAGAAACCATAAAAAAATTTAAAATTGGTTTATCACTATCAAAAACATCAGTTACTGATTTTCTATTAAATAAGGATATTTCACTAAAAAAATTAGTTGACTTAGGCATTAGTAATGAGAATGGTACTGATCTATTTATAAATCGTATTATGTTTCCACTATATGATCTTGAAGGTAATGTTGTTGCCTTCTCTGGTAGAATATATAATACCAAAGATGGTAGCAAATACATTAATACCAAGGAGACTTCGATTTTTAAAAAAGGAAATATCTTATATAATTATCATAATGCTAAAGAATTACTTAAAAAAAATGATTCAATAATTGTCATGGAAGGATTTATGGATGTGATACGTGCCAGTACTATAGGTATTAAAAATTGTATAGCCACGATGGGAACAGCTTTAACTAAACAAAATGCCAATTTACTTAAGAAAATGGCAGACAATATCATCTTATGTTTTGATGGCGATAAAGCAGGCGAAGAAGCAACTCTGAGTGCCATTACTATTTTAAAAGAAATTGATGTTAACCCCAAAGTAGTTAGACTAGAAGAAAATTTAGATCCGGATGAATATATTTTGAAATATGGTAAAGATAAATTCAAAGCAAAAATAGACAATCCTGAAAGTTCTATTGAATTCTTAATGGAGCAACATAAAAACAAGAAAAATTTAACAGACATTGAAGATATAACTAAATATATTAATGAGTCACTTAATGATTTGTCACAAATTGATGACTTAGTCTTAATAGATTTAACCCTAAAAAAAATGTCTACTGAATACAAAGTAGAGTATGATATATTAAAAAATAAATATCAAGAAATAAAAAATAACCAAAAGCAAAAACAAGTAGTTGTAAGCGCAAAGAAAAAAGAAAAATATTCACAGCAAGAATTGGCATCCAGGTATTTAATTAATTATATGTTAAAAGATGAAAAGATAATAAATGAAGTTGAAAAAAAAGTAACTTTCTTTCCAAATACTAATACTAGAAATCTAGCCAATGAAATAATTTATTACTATCATAAATATGGCATACTAAATGTAGCTGATTTTATTAGTTATATAGCAAATAATGAAGAAGAATTAAAGTTATTTAATGAAATAATTAACATAAAGACATTAAGTGAGTATAATCCAGAAGAAATTGAAGATTATATTAAAGTAATCAATTCTTACCCAGTAAAAAGAAAAATAAATGAATTAAAAGATAAATTAAAAGAAGAAAAAAATCCACTAATACAAGCCAATATTTTAAATGAAATTTTATCATTAAAGGGAGTGAAACAATGATTGAAGAAATAAAAACATATGAAGAAAGAAAGAAAGAATTAATAGCACAAGGGACGGAAGCTGGTTTTATTACTTATGAACAATTAGCAACTGCTTTGAAAGGACTAGATTTAGACAGTGACTCATTAGACGATTTATATAATAGTTTGATGGAAGCCAATATTCAAGTAGTCACAGATGAAGAGCTGGCTGGCGATGACACTGGCGAAGATGATGGTGGCATTGAAAATATACTTCAAGATAGTGATTTAGCCAAAGAATTAACAATTAATGACCCAGTAAGAATGTATCTAAAAGAAATAGGTAAAATAAGTTTATTAACATTAGATGAGGAAATGGAATTGTCTAAACGTATAGTTGAAGGTGATGAAGAAGCTAAGAATAAACTAGCTGAATCTAACTTAAGATTGGTTGTATCAATTGCCAAAAGATATGTCGGTCGTGGAATGTTATTCCTAGACTTAATTCAAGAAGGTAATATTGGCTTAATGAAAGCTGTTGAAAAATTTGATGCTAGTAAAGGATATAAATTCTCAACATATGCTACTTGGTGGATTAGACAAGCCATAACAAGAGCTATTGCCGATCAAGCTAGAACGATTCGTGTTCCTGTTCATATGGTTGAAACGATTAATAGATTATCTCGCTTTCAAAGACAATTAACTCTTGAATTAAATCGTGAACCAACCGAAGAAGAACTAGCCAAAAAAATGCATTTATCGTTAGATAAAGTAAGGGAAGTTATAAAAATAGCTCAAGAACCTGTATCGTTAGAAACTCCAATTGGCGAAGAAGATGACTCGCATTTAGGTGATTTTGTCAAAGATGAAAGAACAATGTCACCTGAAGAATATACTGTTCATGAATTATTAAAAGATGAAATTTCTGATGTTTTATTAACTCTAACTGAAAGAGAAGAACAAGTATTAAGATTAAGATTTGGTCTAGATGATGGTAGCAGTAAAACTCTTGAAGAAGTAGGACAAATGTTTGGCGTAACACGTGAAAGAATTAGACAAATTGAAGCCAAAGCTCTTAGAAAATTACGCCATCCGTCAAGAAGCCGAAAATTAAAGGATTTTTTAAATGATTAAATTATCAACTAGACTAGAATCAATTTCTAGTCTAGTTCCAATTAATTCTAATGTAATTGATATTGGATGCGATCATGCATTACTTGATATTTATTTGTATCAAAATAAAATATCAAACAACATTATTGCTTCAGATATTAATGTAAATGCGCTAAATAATGCCATAGATAATATTAAAAAGAACAAATTAGATAATATTATTGAAACAAGATTAGGCAATGGATTAGATACCTTAAAAGATAGCGATGGAGTAGACACAATTATTATTTCAGGTATAGGTGCTCATACAGCTGTAGGCATCTTGGAAAATAATCAACATAAGTTAAATAAAATAAATACAATTATTATCCAAAGTAATACTAAGTTAGAATTATTAAGAAAAGAAGTAACTAGATTAAACTATATTATTGACAATGAAATAATAATTGAAGATAATAAAAAAACATATACCATTATTAAATTCATTAAAGGTAAGAAAAGATATACAAAAAAAGAACTATATTTTGGACCAATTCTACTTAAAACAAATACAAAATTATTTCAAGAATATATTAAAAAAGAATTAGCTAAATTAGAATTATATTTAAAATTATTACCTAAATATAACATAATTGATAGACATAAAATAAAAAAAGAGATAAGATTATATCATAATATCATTGATTAATCTTATCTTTTAATATACAAAAAAAGTAAGCATTGCTTACTTTAATATTCAAATGGTGTCCCGTATGCGATTCGAACGCATGACCCTTTGATTAAAAGTCAAATGCTCTACCTGCTGAGCTAACGGAACATATTAGTGGTTGCCTTGGCTAGACTCGAACTAGCGAATGCCACAGTCAAAGTGTGGTGCCTTACCGCTTGGCTACAAGGCAATATGCAATCTAACCAAAAGTGGTGGAGGGACATGGATTTGAACCATGGAACCCGAAGGAACAGATTTACAGTCTGCCGCGTTTGACCACTTCGCTATCCCTCCAAAAACAGTTGCTCTACCAATTGAGCTATTTCGGCAAAAATAAATGGTGGGCGATACAGGACTCGAACTTGTGACCTCCTGCTTGTAAGGCAGATGCTCTAACCAACTGAGCTAATCGCCCACAATTACTGCCAGTATCGCACACCATCTTCGGCACTGCGTTTCACTGACATTTAATAATATAACACGTAAAAATTTTTATGTCAACAGTTTTTTTTACATTTTATCCATAATTTCTTTAATCTTCTCGTTAATCCATAAATCTAAATGTTCCTTCAAAGGCTCAAATCCATTCGAAAAATTTTCTTCACCGTTAAGAATTTTACCATCATTTCGGTAATCAATATTCTTAATACTTAATTTAAATTTATTATTTTCATGATCAATATCAACAACTTGTGCATATATCTCATCTTTAATTTTAATATAATCATTAATATTTTTTACATATCCAGAAGAAATTTCAGAAATATGAATAAGTCCATCATATTTATCGTTTATTAATACAAAAGCTCCATACTTTTGAATACCAGTAACAACAACTTTAATTACATCATTTATCTTAATATCATCCATATTTTTCCTCCAACTTGTATGTATTATACCATTTTTTTTACTATTTTCAAATAATATCATTGAAAAATAATGAAAAAAAAGATATAATTACTAACAGGTGATAAAATGGAAATAGAAAGTAAAATAAAAGAAGTTTTAGATAGAATTAGACCATACCTTCAAAGTGATGGTGGTGATGTTATTTTCAAGAAATATGAAAATGGTGTTGTTTACGTTAAGTTAACCGGTGCTTGCAGTGATTGTCCGCTTGTTGACAATACTTTAGAAAGTGGAATTGAAGAAGCTATTCTAAACGAAGTGCCTGAAGTAATTAAAGTAGTAAATGAAGATTAGTCTTCTTTTTTATTTGCTATAATTATTATTTAACCATGGTATTATAGGAATATCATAATAATTTCTAAAAAAACTAATAATACTGGCCAAATATTTTTCGTATTCTGGTAATTTATCCACAATGGGAGCAATTATTTTTTCATCATTATTATCAATTAATATATCTTCGTACATTTCAAAGTAGAAACTTGGATACATTAGTCTAGCTACAATCAGTTTTACATCTGTAATTGATAAACCATTAATCCTCATATATTCAGTTAATTCATTATAAATATTACTATTATTTAAAAAGAAGGCATTTTTAATATATTCAGCAATATCTCTAGCACGATAATCGAAAATAATATTAAGTGGATTATATAATACCTCAATAGTATCATTAAATCTGATATTTTTATGACTAATAACATATTTATAATTATCACCAATATTAATATCATTATAGTAACTTATTGCATTCTCAGCCATTCCTACAAAATAATTAAAGCTATTAACGATAATAGGATATTTTTTTCCATTTTCATTTATTAATTCTTCCAGATAATCAATTTTTTTACTCCAAAGCATACCCCAATTATTTTTAAGTTTTTCTGTATATAAAGAATTAGCTAAAAAACTAATCTCTTCTAAAGTAAGTTTCTTATTTATATTGGCATATATTCGGATTAATATATAATTCTGATTATTATAAAAACTAACATAATTATTATTTTTATTAACAATTATTTCACTAACTAAAGTATGTCCGAGTAACCTTTTATTTATATTAACAATAGTGTTAATGTTTATATTATTATCAACTGGATATATCCTGTATAAATTTTCATTATACATAAAAGAATAATGCTTATTATGAAATAAAACTTTTTCTACTCGCATATTATAAAAGTAATCTACAAAGTTATTCATACAAAATCCCTCATTAAAATGTATTCATAATTTAAAAATAAATTATTAAAAAAAAGTTTGACAAAACAAAAATTATCTGTATATAATTGGTAAGAAAGGACGAAGGTACATGTCAAAAAAATTAGTAATTGTCGAATCTCCAAGTAAAAGTAAAACAATTGAAAAATACCTAGGAAGTGATTATAAAGTAGTTTCTTCATTAGGACACATAAGAGATTTATCAACCACAGGGAAATATGGTTTTGGTATTGATATTGATAATAATTTTAAACCTAATTATGAAATCATTAAAGGTAAAAAGAAATTAGTAACAGATTTAAAAAAATATGTTAAAGATTCAGATTATGTCTATTTAGCAACCGATCCCGATCGTGAAGGTGAAGCTATATCATGGCATCTATATGATGCTTTAGGATTAAAAAAAGATAATTATAAACGTATTGTCTTTAATGAAATAACTAAAGATGTCATTCTATCTAGTTTTGCCAAAGCCAGAGCCATTGATGATAATTTAGTTAAATCTCAAGAGACAAGAAGAATGCTTGATCGTATTATTGGTTTTAGATTGAGTAAACTAATGCAATCAAAAACTGGTGGAAAATCAGCTGGCCGTGTTCAAAGTGTTGCTTTAAAGTTAATTGTCGATAGGGAAAGAGAAATTGAAGCTTTTATTCCTGAAGATTATTATGAGATAGATGCTATCTTCGACGAATTTGAAGCTAAACTAGATACATATAATAATAAAAAGGTTGAAATCAAAACTGAAGAAGAAGCTAAAGATATTATTAGTAAATTATCAAAAATATTTAATATTGCTTCTGTTGATAAACAAGCCAAAAATAAAAAGGCTAAACCTCCATACATAACATCAACATTACAACAAGATGCTTCAACCAAATTAAATTTTACATCTAAAAAAACAATGATGTTAGCTCAAAAACTATATGAAGGTGTATCATTACAAAACGAAACAGTCGGTTTAATTACATACATGAGAACAGACTCAATCAGATTATCAGATGATTTCGTTAAACCAACTTATGCCTATATTGATACTAATTATGGAAGTGAATATGTCGGATATGTTAAAACAACAAAAAAGACTGAAAATATTCAAGATGCCCATGAAGCAATTAGACCGACAAGTATTAATAGAACGCCTGAATCAGTAAAAGAATTTCTATCAAATGATGAATATAAATTATATCGTATGATTTATTATCGCGCATTAGCATCACTAATGAAAGATGCTAAAACTGAAGCTACAACTGTGATATTAGATAATAATAATTATCAATTTAAAGCAACTGGATCAATTCTTACATTTGATGGTTATTTAAAGGCATATAGTGAGTATGAAGATAATAAAGATATTATTCTTCCTGATTTTAGTAAATATAAGAAAAATACAATTAACTCGAATGAAATTAACTATACAATGCATACAACTAAACCACCAGCTAGATATACTGAAAGCAAACTTATTAAAGAAATGGAAACCCTTGGTATTGGAAGACCATCAACGTATGCAACAACTATTGGTATTTTATCAGAAAGAGGATATGTTAAAATAATTGATAAAAAATTTCATCCTACTGAAATTGGTATTGAGACAACTGATAAATTACAAGAATTCTTTAAGGACATAATAAATGTTGACTATACAAGGGAAATGGAAGAAGATTTAGATAAAATTGCTGATGGAGATTTAGCTTATACAAATTTATTAAGAAGATTTTATGATGAATTTGAACCAAAAGTAAAAGAAGCATTCAGCCATATGGAAAAGAAACCGGCGGAAGTTACTGGAGAAATGTGCCCTAACTGTGGAAATCCATTAGTAATAAAAAAGAGTAGATATGGTGAATTTGTAGCTTGTTCAAACTATCCAGAATGTAAATACATAAAACAACCAGAAAAAGATAAACCAAAAGAAATAATGCCATGTCCAAAATGTAATGGTACAATTGTTGAAAAGAAGAGTAGAAAAGGTAAAATTTTTTATGGTTGCAACAATTACCCAAAATGTGATTTTGCCACTTGGGATGAACCAATTAATGAAAAATGTCCAGAATGTGGAAGTGTTCTTACTAAAAAGGGCAAAAAAATAAAATGCAGTAAATGTGATTATGAAAAATAGCAAAGTCTATTTTTCTTTTAGTATGAGAAAAAAATATTAACAATCAGTTAACAAAGAAAGAAGGTAGATATATGCATAATGCATTTGTAAAATTAAATAAAGAATTTGAACGAATAAAACAAAAGGGATATATAAAAGGTATTTATAACTCCCCATCATCAATTGGTAGGACCTTTGAACAAGAATTAGGGATTATTGGAAACAATAAGAGTTTACCCGATTATTATGGAATAGAATTAAAAACTAGAAAAAGTAACGCTAAAAGTTTAATAAATTTATTTAACGCTTTCCCAGATGGCAGAGAAAAAAATGAATTGCTTAGACTAAGAGATACATATGGTTACCCATATAAAAAAGATCGCAAATATAAGTGCTTATATATAGAAGCATATGCAAACAAAGTTAATAAATGTGGAATAAAATATTACTTCAAACTTGATATTGATACAAAAAATGAAAGAATATATTTATCTATCTATAATAACAATAAAGAATTAATAGAAAAAAAAATATTTTGGTCATTTTCCTACTTAAAGAGAAAATTAAAAAACAAATTATCATTTTTAACGCTAATACACTCAAATAATAAAATAATAAATGGTTGGGGATATCATGAATATTATGATATAAAATTTTATGTCTTAAAAAATTTTAGAAAATTTTTAAAATTACTTGAAGATGGAAAAATAAAAATGTATTTAGAAATAAATGTGCGCCAGGATAAAGTACACTATGGGCAAGTTCATTATAATGGATGTAGTTTTCAAATTAATGAAAGTAATATTGAAGAATTATTCTATAAATATGATTTAGATACAAAAAAATTACTTTAAATGTTATATTATAAAAATATTGATGTTGACAAACATAGCAATTAATTATTAATTTTTATATTTAATATTTTATAGTTCAGTTGGCTTATATCAAAATTATTTATATAAATATGCACCAGAGAGTCAAGGGTGATCCTCAACAAGCATATGATTTGGGACAACAAAAAAAGCCTTGAAAACAAGACTTAATTTCCATAATGGTCGGGAAGACAGGATTTGAACCTGCAACCCCTTGGTCCCAAACCAAATGCTCTACCAAGTTGAGCCACTTCCCGAATGGTGGAGAATGAGGGACTCGAACCCTTGACCCTCTGCGTGCAGGGCAGATGCTCTAGCCAACTGAGCTAATTCCCCATGGCAAAAATAATTATATATTAAAAAAATATGTTTGTCAACCAAAAAATATGAAAATTTCAGTAAAAAAAGCAAATAATATGATATAATCTTATCAAGAGGTGCATATTTATGAATGGAAATAAAGCAATTACAAAACGTGATGTTGATTTTGCCAAGTGGTATACTGATGTTGTTATGGCTGCAAAATTAGCCAGATATTCTAATGTAAAAGGGTGTATTATTTATGAACCAAACGGTACTGCTATTTGGGAAAAAATTCAACAAGTTTTAGATAGAAAATTTAAAGAAACTGGACATAAGAATGTACAGATGCCAATGCTTATTCCCGAAAATTTATTAAGAAAAGAAGGAGAGTTAGTTGCTGGCTTTGCTCCAGAAGTTGCTTGGGTTACCCAAGGTGGTAATAAAGAACTTGAAGAACGTTTATGCATAAGACCAACCAGCGAAACATTATTTAGTGATTATTATCATGATGTTGTAAAATCATATAAAGATCTACCATTAAAATATAACCAATGGTGTAATGTAATGCGTTGGGAAAAAGAAGCTAGACCATTTTTAAGAGGAAGAGAATTCTTTTGGCAAGAGGGTCACACAGTTCATGCTACTAAAGAGGAAGCCGAAGCTGAAACAAGGAGAATGCTTCAAGTATATGAAGAATTCTTTAAAGATTATTTAGCAATTCCTGTAATAACTGGTCGAAAGACTGAAAAAGAAAAATTTGCCGGAGCTGATTATACTTTAACAGTTGAAGCCCTTATGTATAATGGCGTTACACTTCAATCTGGAACAAGTCATTATTTTGGTCAAAAGTTTAGCAAAGCATATGATATAAAGTTTGTCAATAAAGATAATCAATTTGATTATGCTTATCAAACATCATGGGGAGTATCAAATCGTATGATTGGCGCCTTAATAATGGTTCATAGTGATGATGCTGGATTAGTATTACCACCAAGGATTGCACCTATTCAAGTTGCTATTATCCCAATCGGTAAAGATGAAAGAGTAATGGCCTTAGCCAACAAATATAAAAAAGAATTACTAGAAAATAATATCACTGCTTATGTTGATGATTCAGAAAAATCACCAGGCTTTAAATTCGCTGAAGCTGAAGTTAATGGTATCCCAGTAAGGATTGAAATAGGTTCAAGAGATATAGAAAATAATCAAATTACATTTGCTAGAAGAGATACTTTTGAAAAGACTACTAAGCCATTAGATACTGATGTTGTAAAATATACTAAAGAACTATTAGAAACAATTCAAAAAGATATGTTTAATCGTGCTTTAGAAAGAAGAGAAAAACTAACTTTTGAAGCACATAATTTAAAAGAAATGGAAGATATTTTAAATAAACAACCTGGTTTTATTCATGCAATGTGGTGTGGAGATAATGCTTGTGAAGAAAAAATTAAAGAAATTAAAGGATGCAAGTCACGCTGCATTATGGAAGATGCCAAGCCAATTGATAATAAATGCGTATGCTGCGGTAAACAGGCTAAGTATCATGTTATATGGGGAATACAATATTAGTTGTCATAAAAGTAAAATTATGCTATAATACTTAAAAACAAAAGGAGGAACTATGGAAACAGCTGTAGTAATCATATCAATTTTATTAATTGCAATCGTTTTACTTCAAAGTGGTAAAGCTGAAAGCGCTAACATAATTCAAGGAGGAAGTTCTGAATTATTTCAAAATAGAAAAGAAAGAGGAGCTGAACTATTTATCAGTAGATTGACTTTCATTCTAGGATTTGCATTCTTTGTATTATGTATATTTATATCATTTATGTAATTAAGTAGGATTTCATATCCTACTTTTTTGTTTATACCTAGTTAATTCTAGGTATTTTTATTATCAAAAGTGATTTAATTTTATCCAAAAAAAGTAAACCATTATAATTTATACAAATATTATTTATGAAGGGCAAGAAAGGAGTGAAGCAAAATAAGTCGATTAAAACATTTATCTAATATTGTCGAATATGTATAAAAAAAAATAAATATGTGCTAAATTCTAATAGAAAGGAACAAAAACATGTTAAAAATAAGTTTTGAATTTCGCAAAGGAATATTTTTCATTCGTTTAATTGGTAACTTAAATAAAGAATCATATAAACAAATTGAGGTAGAATTAAATTCCTTAATTAATGATAATAAATTTAAATTTATAGTTATTAATACAAACTATTTAAATGAAATAGATTTAACAGGTTTAAATTATTTAACAAAACTATATTATATGACTATTGAAAATAAGAGCAATCTTATTATATGTGATAAATTTAAAATAATTAAAACATTATTTAATAATAATGTTCCAAATATAGAAGATGAATTAGAAGTATTATAAAGGAGAGAATATGAATAATATAACTGATTTAATCTTAGAAAATGAAGGCATGATTTATAAAATAATAAATAAATACAAAAATTATTTTGAATTAGAAGATTTATATCAAGTGGCAGTTATGGGATTAATTAAAGCATATAAAAATTATAATTCTAACTATAATACTAAATTTACTTCTTATGCTTATCCATACATTTTAGGTGAGGTTATTAAATACATAAATGAATTTAGAGGTATTAAGGTTAATAAAAATATGAAGATTTTATACTCACAAATACTTAAAGCCAAAGAAGTTCTTTCTCAAAAATTAATGAAAGAGCCAACTGCTTACGAATTATCGCTATTTTTAGAAATAGATGAATCATTAATAGATGAAGTGCTAAAGGCTAATACGATGGTAGATAGTTTAGATAAGATAATTAGTGAAGATGATAAAAATCTTGAGTTATATGATAAATTGGGTTATTGTGATAGCGAAGTAGAAAACTATGAATTAGCTTATGAATTAGAAAAATTATCCCCAATTGAAAAGAAGATAATCAGATCAAGATATTTTGAAGATATGTCACAAAAAGAAGTTGGAGATACGTTAGGTATGTATCAAGTTGAAGTTTCAAGAAGAGAAAAAAAGATATTACAAAAATTAAAGAATAATATTGCAGCATAGAAGTAATAAATTGACTGATGTATATCTAATAATTTCTAAAAATATAAAGAAATACAGGCTAAAAAAAGGTATGACTCAAAAAGATTTAGCCATAAAAAGTGGTTATTCATATGCTTATATTCGCAGAGTAGAAGGACCTAAATGTATCAAGAATTTCTCTATCCAAACAATATACAGGTTAGCTGCCTCTCTAGATATTGATATAAAGCAATTATTTGAAGAATAGACATATAATAAAATATGAAAATAATGAATAGATTAGATAATTATTTATATGATAAAGAATATCGCATAATAATTAAAGAAAACTATGTTAATATAGTAAATTATGATGAAATAGTTGATTTTAATTTGAATAAAATATCTGTAAAATATAGAAACAAAAAAGTTTCTATCGAAGGTACAAATTTGACAATTAATAAGATGGTTGAAGATGAAGTTTTAATAACCGGTAATATTTCTAATATAAGTATAAATTGATAATTATTTGCATAATTATTTATAGGTGTCCTATGAATAATAATTATGTATTAGTTAAAATAGAAGGCAAAAATGTTGGTAATTATGTCAAATGGCTTATTAAAAATAAAATAAATATCATTAATTTAAATATTGTTAAACATAATGAATTAAAAATTCTTATTGATTATAAAAATTTTAATTTATTAAGTAAATATTCAAAAACATATAAAATAACTATAATAAGAAAATATGGAAAATTAAGACTATTTGATATCCTTAAAAATAATATGATTATCATATTATGTCTTATGTTATCCATGATTTTTTTATATTTTTTATCAAATATAATATTCTCTGTAGATGTTATTTATAATGATAGTGAAGTAGTTGATTTAATAAAAAAGGAATTAGCTAAATATGATGTCAAAAAATATGAAAAAAAGAAATCTTATGAATATCTTGATAAAGTAAAAGAAAGAATATTAAATGATAATAAAGATACTCTGGAATGGCTTGAAATTGAAGAAAGTGGCACAAAATATATTGTTAGATTAGTAGAAAGAAAAAAAGAAACTAAACAAAATGAATATCAGTACCAATCAGTAGTAGCTAGCAAAGATGCCACAATCGCAAGTATTAAAGCTTATTCTGGTGAAAAAGTTAAGCAAGTTAATGAATATGTTAAAAAAGGTGATGTCATTATTAGCGGAATTCTCACTAAACCAGATGGTACTAATTTATATATCAAAGCAAAAGGTTCTGTACTGGGGGAAGTATGGTATAAAGTATCAGTCGAATATCCTTTATATTATAAGGAAGAAAGAGTAACTGGAAAAAATAAAAGCGTTATTCTAATTTGTTTTCTGAATAAAGAAATACCAATATTCCCATATAAAAAATATAAACAATTCAAACGTCAAAGTAGATCATTAATAGAGAATAATTTTATTCCCTTTAAAATAACTAAGGAAAAATTATATGAAGTAATTATAAAAGAAGATATTTATACTAATGAAGAAGCTATTCAAAAAGCTATTGAGGAGGCTAAATTAAAGATAAAAGAAAAAAACAAAAATATTATTAATATTAAGAATGTTCAAATGCTTGATAAAGAAAATTTAAATTCCAAAATAAAAATAAATCTATTTGTCTCTGTAATTGAAGATATTACAGAAATAACTGAAGTAAAAGAAGAAACAAAAGAAGAAAATATTGATAATTAAATAAAAATAATATATAATGATATAAAAGAATAGGAGAAAAAGACATGATACAAACCCAAACAATCGATATCGGGCATGTAAAGAAAATATTTGAAAATTGTCCAAATTTTGAAAAAATAATTCATTATGAATATCCTTTTGGCGATATTTTATCTAAAAAGTTAATTGATTGGTATCGTGAGTTAATCTTCTCGGCAAATGGTAATAATGAAAATCAATTATTACTTATTCGTGCATTAGATAGAAGTTTGTATTTATATGTTAGAGATAATAAATATAAAAGAGGCTTAAGAAAAATAATTACTACAGATGATCTTACTTTTGAAAATAAAGATCTTATTAAAGAAGTTATAAAAAGATTAATAGAGTTTACTAATAATTATGAAAAAAAAGAAGTGCGTGAAGTTAGTGTATCCAAATGGTTATAACACTAACTTTTTTTAATATTAGCCTTTACAAAATTAAACAAATTTTGTTATAATTTACATGGAGGCGTTCTTATGGGAAGAAAATTAAGAAGAAAGCAAGCAAAAAAAGAAGGCAAAAGCTTAGAAAGAGAAAATATAACTGAAACAAATCCAATTAAAAAATATTTATTAAATATATTTGTAATTGTTGGCGTATTTGCTATTATTTATCTAGTATCAGCTTTATTTATTACTAAAGAATTAGATTGGTTTAATAAAGATAAGTCAGAAGAAAAAGAAAACAACAATGTATCAAATGCTATTTTAGCATCTGCTATATTTAAACAAAGTGAAGAAGAATATTATGTCTATTTCTATGATTTTAATGAAGAAGAAAAAGATAGTGAAATTACTAAATTAGTTGATAATAATTTGATGGGTGACAAAGTATATAAAGTAAATACCAAATCAGCTATGAATACTAATTATGTTAGTGAAGAAAGCAACAAAAATGCTAAAACTTTATCTGAATTAAAAGTAGTTTCTCCAACTTTGATAAAAATTTCTGGCGATACAATTACTGAATATTATGAAAAAAAAGAAATAATCAATAAATTAAGTTAATATAATTAGTAGAAGAATACATTAATACAAGTAAAAAATGCTTGTATTTTTATTAATTATGTGCTATCATTTATAAATGAAGCAATCCGCTGCAGCGTTTTTTTGTATGATTGTGGTTAAAAAAGGAGAGTGAATACGAAATGGCTAAGAGTTTAATTGAAAAAATTACTGAAAAGCAAATTAATCCAAACATTCCTGAATTCAGAGTCGGAGACACAGTTAACGTAGGATGTAAAATCATCGAAGTTAAAGGTGGAAAATCAAAAGAAAGAATTCAAAATTTTGAAGGTGTAGTAATCTCTAGAAAAGGTAGCGGTGCTACAGAAACTTTTACAGTAAGAAAAATTTCTTCTGGAGTTGGTGTTGAAAAAACATTCCCAGTAAATAGTCCTAACATTGCTTCAATTGAAGTAGTTAAAAAAGGCAAAGTAAGAAGAGCTAAATTATATTTCTTAAGAACTATGACAGGTCAATACAAGATTAAAGAAAGACGATAATAAACCTAAATAGTTTATTATCTTTGCTATAGGAGGATTATGAAAAAGTTTATTAAAGAACTAATCCCTTATATTGTAATTGTTATCGTAGTTGTTCTAATTAGAACCTTTATTGCGACCCCAGTTATTGTATCTGGTGATTCAATGGTTCCGACTTTAAAGAACAAGCAATTGCTTTTATTGAATAAGATTAATTATAAAATTAGCGATATTAAAAGGTTTGATGTTGTCGTTATTAATATTGATAACAAAGAAATTATCAAAAGAGTAATTGGTCTTCCTGGAGAAGATATCTTATACAGAAGTAACAAATTATATGTTGATGGACATGAAATAGAAAATGATTATAATTTTGATACAGATGACTTTTCTTTGAAAACCATATGTAACTGTACAAAAATTCCTGAAGATAAATATCTAGTCTTGGGTGATAATCGTGCTGTCTCTGCTGATAGTAGAATTATTGGCCTAATTGATAAGAAAGATATTGAAGGAAATGTAAATATTAGTTTATGGCCTATCAAAAAAGTAAAATAGTAAAGTGTAGGTGATATTATGGCAATTAATTGGTATCCCGGTCATATGGCTAAAACAAAAAGAGAAATCAAAGAAAAAATAGATTTAATTGATATTGTCTTTGAGATAATTGATGCCAGAATTCCTAAATCATCTAAAAACATCGATGTTGACTCATTAATTAAAAATAAACCTAGAGTGTTAATAATGACTAAACTAGATTTGTGTGACGAATTTAAAACTAAAAAATGGATTAAATATTATGAAGAAAAAGGTTATAAAGTAATTGCAATAGACCTAATAAACCATCCTAATTTAAATTTAATCTATAATGAAACAAGTAAACTTCAAAATGAGTTAAATAATAAAAGACGTGAAAAGGGATTAAAAGAACGTAGAATTAGAGCTTTGATTCTTGGCATACCTAACGTTGGTAAATCTACTTTAATTAATAGATTAGTTGGCAGAAAAGCTACTAATGTTGGTAATAAACCAGGTATAACAAAGCAACTAGAATGGATTAGAATTAATAATGAATTAGAACTATTGGATACTCCAGGTATCTTATGGCCAAAGTTTGAAGATCAAGAAGTTGCTCTTAATTTAGCTGCAATGACAGCTATCAAAGAAGAAATTCTTGATATCGAAGAAGTTGCTATTTACATTATTAATACAATGCTAAAATTATATCCAGATAATATCAAGAATAGATATAATTTAACTGATACTTCTGATATCGTTATAGTCCTAGATCAAATTGGTAAAAAGATTGGCGCTATCAGAAATAAAGAAACTGATTATGATAAAGTATATACAACTGTTTTAAAAGATTTACGCGAAGGTTATCTAGGAAAAGTTACTTTTGACGAATACTTGTAAAAAAATAATATTTAATTTATAATTGATTAACGGGTGATATTATGCAAATTGATGTAACCAAATTATTAACCAATCAGTCAAGTAGAATATATCTAGATAGTGAAGTAAATATACCTAAGAATTTACTTGATGGTTCAAGAATTGATGATTTAAAAAATATTACACTTAAAGGTGATATGACCTTAAATGAAGATAATGAATTAGTTTTAACAGCCAATGTTAAAGGCATAATGGTTTTAAAAGATGATTTAACTTTAGAACCAGTTGAATATAATTTCGATACTGATATTGAAGAAAATTTACCTAATAATCAAAATTTTCTAGATATTACTGATATTTTATGGCAAAATATTTTAGTAGAAATTCCTTCAAAAGTACGTAGTACTGATGAAGACATATATTTAAGCGGTGATGGATGGCGTGTTATTTCTGAAGATAGATATAATGAAGAAAGAAGTAAAAACAATAATCCATTTGGTGCTTTAGATGAATTATTAAAAACAAAGGAGGATAAATAATATGGCAGTCCCATTTAGAAAAGTTAGTAAAACAAGAAGAGATATGAGAAGAACTCATTATAAAGTTACTGCAAACGGTTTAGTTAAATGCCCTAACTGTGGCGAAATGATTAGACCTCACAGAGTTTGTGACAAATGCGGATTTTATAAAGGAGTAAATAAATTAGAAAAATAACTAATCACTACTAATGATTAGTTTTTTTGTTATTACTTCGGTTTACCATTGGTTTACAAAAAAACTTTAAATAAAAGAAAATATATGCTATAATTAACTTGAAAGTAGGTAGAAATATGTCGAAATTAAATGAAAAGAAAATGATAGATGATATTAGACTTCTAGCTCTTGATATGATTGATAATGCTGGAAGCGGTCATCCAGGTATTGCTCTTAGTGCAGCTCCAATGATGTATTCATTGTTTGCTAATCATATGGTTTATGATCCAGAAAAGCCAGATTGGCCTAATCGTGATAGATTTGTTTTATCAGCTGGCCATGCTTCAGCCTTAATGTATGCGACAATTTATGCAACAACTGGTGATTTTACTATTGACGAACTTAAGAATTTTAGACATCTTAATTCAACCACACCTGGTCATCCAGAATTAAATATTAACAAGAGAGTTGAAGCGACAACTGGTTCACTAGGCCAAGGATTTGCTACGGCTGTTGGTATGGCTATCGGTGAAAGATATCTTGAAGCAAAATATAATGCCAAAAAAATTGATTTATTTAATTACAACATTTACTGCCTATGTAGCGATGGCGATTTAATGGAGGGTATATCTTACGAAGCTGCTTCTTTAGCAGGTGAATATGAATTAAATAACTTAATTGTTTTATATGATGCTAATAAGATGACTCTAGATGGTGCCTTAGATAAAGATTATAATGATCGAATTGCCAATATGTATGTATCATTGGGTTGGGAAGTTCTAATAGTCAAAAATGGTGAAAAATTATCAGAAATTGATAAAGCTATTGAAGCCGCTACCAAATCTAAATTACCAACATTAATTATTGTTAATACTATTTTAGGTATCGGATCTGAATATGAGAATACCAATAAAATACATGGTAAATTAGATAAAGAAGATTTAAAATCATTAAGAGAAAATTTAACAGGTAATAGCCCATTTACCATTGACGAAGATAATCTTCATGCCTTAAGAAAAGAAGTAAAGATTAGAAATGAATCTTCATATTCAGATTGGTATAATGATTATCAAGCCATTATAAAAGAAATGGATGAAAATGATGTTGAAAAACTAAATGATTTAATTAATGGTGAAGATATTTTACTTAATTTAGATAAAGTAATTGATAAAGAAAAATTATTCCTAGATAAACCAATGCGCGATATTAATTTTCAAATTATGAATGTTATCTCAGCCTTCGTTGATAAATTTATTGGCGGATCTGCCGATTTAGCAAATTCTACTAAAGCTTATCTAAAAAATGGTGGCGACTTTAGTACCGACAATTATAAAGGTAAAAATATTGAATTTGGCGTTAGAGAAAATGCTATGGGAGCTATTTTAAATGGGTTAGCATTAACTAACTTTAGAGTATTTGGTTCAACATTTTTAGCATTTGCTGACAATATGAAACCTTCAATTAGAAATACCGCTATTATGAATTTACCAGTCACATATATCTTTACTCATGATAGTATTCGTATTGGTGGCGATGGAGTTACACATCAACCAGTTGAACAACTTGCTATGTTACGTTCTATTCCTAATTTAGATGTTTACCGTCCATGTGATTATAAAGAATTAATTGGCGCATGGCAACTAATACTAAAAAATAAACGTCCAAGTGCTTTAATTGTTGCTAAAAATCCAACCGAAAGTTACAAATTTACATCAACTGAAGAAATTGAATTAGGTGGCTATGTAATCAGTGAAGTTAAAAATAGGTTAGATGTTATCTTAATCGCATCCGGTTCAGAAGTAACGCTTGCTATGAAATTAAAACATGAATTATTAAAAAGTTTTATAGAGGCTAGAGTTGTTTCTATGCCAAACGTAAATGCCTTTTTTAAACAGTCTAAAGAATACCAGAATCAAGTTTTACCAAAAGGCTACAAAAGGATGGTTATTGAATTTTCAAATGATCCAGGATTATATCGCTTAGTTAAAAATGAAGATGATATCATCAATATAAATAAATTTGGTAAGAGTGGAACAGAAGAAGAACTATTAACTGAATATGAATTAGATATTCCAAGTATTATTATAAAAATTAAAAATAATATATAAATCGACAAAATATTTAAACATAAAAGCTTATTATAATATCTGGTGATATTATGCGAACTTATTATATCTTTAAAATTAATAAATATTTTGCCTATATATATAAAAAATGGCCCTATAAAATGTATAAAATAATTGAAGAATTATATTATACCAAGGACTATGATATGTTAGTGAGTTATAGGTATTATAAAAAATTTGCTGTTGAATTTAATAAACTAGCTGTAAATGAATATATTTATAATCTAAATAAAACCAATAAAAACTATTATCGAGATAATAATATTCATATAATTAACAATGATAAATATAATAAACTAACAGTCAATACAACCTGCATGATGTTAAAAACAGATGACATATATTCAGTATTTCTAAATGATTTAAATGTCTATCTTGATAATATTTTCATTTGTGACTTTAAAAATAAAGATTATTTTTGGTTAGAATCCTTAAATAAAGATAGACAAAAAGATTTATCTTTAGTATAATTATCTGTGAAAGGATGTATAAATTATGTGGAAAGATATATTATATTTAGTAATTGGCTTACTTGTCGGAGCTGCTGCTGGCTTCTTCATAGCTAGAACATATATGAAAAAATATTTAAAGAAAAATCCACCTATCAATGAACAAATGATAAGAACAATGATGAGTGGTATGGGAAGGACACCTTCTCAAAAGCAAGTAAATCAAATGATGAAACAAATGAATAAATATATGTAATAAAATAATGTATGAGATAAAGTAAGATATAATTATTATTAAAGAGAGTCTATGTTAGGTGTAAATAGATATAGTATTTTATCAGAAAGCTCCTCATACTAATGTGATTAATACTCACCGGCTAAAACCGTTATTTAAATTAAGGTTATACTTATGTATAATTAGGATGGTACCGCGGATTAATTCGTTCCTAGAGAATGGACTAATTCGCTTTTTCTTTTGAAAGGAATAATTATGAATAAACAAGAATACTTACAAAAATTAGATAAACTAGAATTGGACAAAACCAGATATTGCATAATTTCTGGTGGCGCTATGATAATGTATGGATTAAGAGAAAAAACAAACGATATTGATATAAGTATAAAACCAGATTATTTTGAAGAATTAAAAAACAGATATCATTTTAAAAAATCGGATAAATATGAGAATTTTTATGAATTATCTGATGACATAGAAGTTATGGTTGCCAATTATAATGAAGATGAAGTTGACTATATAGATGGTTATCCAATAAATTCCATTGAAAATGAATTAAAATGGAAATTAGAACATAAACGTGAGAAAGATAAACAGGATATTGAGAATATAAAGAAATTTTTGAATGATAAAGGAGTAAAAAAAATGAATATAATAATTGCTATTGATGGACCTGCTGGAAGTGGTAAAGGAACTCTAGCCAAAGCCTTATCCCAAAAATTAAATTTAGTCAATATTGATACCGGAGCGACTTACAGGTGTGTTGCTTTAAAAGTATTAAGAAATAATATTAATATTGATGAAAAAGAAAAAATAATTGATATAGCTAAAAATATAAATATTGATTTATTAAATGATGGAACAGTTTTAATGGATAATGAAGATGTTACCAAAGAAATTAGAACCAAAGAAGTAACATCAATTGTTTCTCCAATTTCAAGTATTACCAAAGTGAGAGAAATAATGGTTGATATCCAAAGAAAAATAGCTGATGGTAAAGATGTTGTAATGGAAGGTAGGGATATTACAACGGTAGTTTTTCCAAATACTCCATATAAATTCTACTTAGACGCTTCAATTGAATCAAGGGCAGAGAGAAGATATAAAGAAAATCTTGAAAAAGGTATTAATATGACTTATGAAGAAGTATATGAGAGTATTAAAGCCAGAGACTATAATGATATGCATAAAGAAGTTGGTTCACTTACTAGAACTGATGATCAAATATATATTGATACGACTAACTTGACTGTTGAAGAAGAGGTTTCAATCATAGAAAAGGTAATAAAAGGTGATAAATAATGAAAAAATTAACAGGTAATGAAATAATTAGAACATACATTGAATTTTTTAAAGAAAGAGGACATACAGAAGTTGAATCAGCTAGCTTGATTCCTCATGATGATCCATCTATATTATGGATTAATGCCGGAGTAACGCCATTAAAAAAATATTTTGATGGTACCGTAGTCCCTCAAAATAGAAGAATGACCAGCTGCCAAAAATGTATTCGTACTGGTGATATTGAATCCGTTGGTAAGACAGCTAGACATCATACATTCTTCCAAATGTTAGGTAATTTTTCAGTAGGCGATTACTTTAAGGAAGAAGCTTTAACTTGGGCTATGGAATTATTAACAAGCACTAAATATTTTGATTTTGATGTAAATAAACTATATGTAACAGTTTATCCTGATGATATTGACGCCTATAACTTATGGGTAAAATTAGGTATGCCTAAAGATCATATTGTTAAACTTGCAGGAAACTTTTGGGAAATAGGTGAAGGCCCAAGTGGACCAGATAGTGAAATATTTTATGATAGAGGGGTTAAATATGATCCTGAAAAATTAGGTATTAAACTTCTTGAAGAAGAAATAGAAAATGATAGATATATTGAAATATGGAATAATGTGTTTAGCCAATATAATGCTAAAATTGGCGTTCCTCGAGATAAATATGAAGAATTACCAAGTAAAAATATTGATACCGGTATGGGCGTTGAAAGAATGGCTTGCATCTTACAAAACACCGAAACAAACTATGAGACTGATTTGTTTATGCCTATCATGCACGGTATTGAAGAATTAGCTAGAATTAAATATCTTGGCCAAATGGAATTTAAAGTCATTGCCGATCATATCAGAACAATTACATTTGCCTTATCTGATGGAGCATCATTTGAAAACTATGGTAGAGGTTATGTTCTAAGAAGATTACTTCGTCGTGCAGCCAGAATGGGAAGAAAACTAAATATTAATCATACATTTATGGCTGATCTAGTGGATATTGTTGTTGATAAATATCGTGATATTTACCCAGACTTAGAACAAAATAGGGTAATGGTTAAAAAACTAGTAACTAAAGAAGAAGAACTATTTCAAAAAACATTATTACAAGGTGAAAAAATTCTTGAAGATATTTTTGAAAATAGTAAAAACCATATGATTAGTGGCGAAGATGCTTTTAAATTATATGACACTTATGGTTACCCAATCGAATTAACTGAAGAATGTGCTAGTGAAAGAGGCTTTATTGTCGATAATGAAGGTTTCAAAAAACACATGGAAATCCAAAAAGAACAAGCTAGAAGAAATCGTAAAGTTGATTCAAACATGAACATTCAAAATGAACTATTATTAAATTATACTGAACCAAGTAATTTTATTGGCTATGAAACCCTTGGCTCTAAAACTCACATTCAAAATATAATTAAAAATGATAAATTTGTTGATAAATGTAATACTGAGTGCTATATCTTTATTGAAGATAATCCATTCTATGCCGAATCTGGTGGCCAAGTTAGTGATAAAGGATATCTAAAAAATGACAATTGTAAATTAGAAGTAATCGATGTTATTAAATGTCCGAACAAACAACATCTACTAAAAGTAAAAGTATTGGAAGGTATTATCTATAAAGGTGAAGAAATATTAACCCATGTTGATAAAGAAAAAAGATTAGCTACAGCTAGAAATCACTCAGCTACTCACTTATTACAAAAAACACTCCAAGAAGTATTAGGCAATACCGTTCACCAAGCTGGTTCAAGGGTAGATGAAAATAATTTCAGATTTGATTTCTCATATCGTGGCAGATTATCTGATCAACTAATTGTCGATATCGAAAAGAAAACTCAGGAAAGAATTAATAAAAATATTGATACGATAATTGAAACAATGCCAATTGAAGAAGCTAAGAAAAAAGGCGCTATGGCCTTATTTGAAGATAAATATGACAAAACAGTTAGAGTTGTAACTATTGGTGACTCTATCGAACTATGCGGTGGAACTCATGTCACTAACACTAGCGATATTGGTTCATTTGCTATCTTAAAAGTTGAGAATAAAGGTAGTGATACTTATCGTATTGAAGGAGCTACTAACGATAAAATAGAATCTCAAATTTACGAAGTAATTAAACCATATCATGAAGAAATAACTAAATTATTAACTAAAGCTAAAGAATTAATAAAAGTAGCTAAAAAAGAAAAAGTTGAAGCTTATTTTGATTTCGATATTAATTATCAATTGTTAGATAGCTATGCGGATGTCGTTTATTATAAAGAACAACTAGAAAGATTAAAACTATCAGTTAAAAAACTAGAAAAATCTATTAATGATGAAATAACTAATAAATCATTAAGTAATATTGATGAATTTATTAAAGTAAAAGAAGAAATTAACGGCATGAATGTTATCGTAGCTACTACTAAAAATTTTGAAGTTCCAGTCCTAAAACAATTAGTAGATAACATAACAAATACCATAGATAATTCATTTGTTTTATTAGCTAACTTAAATAATAATAGCGTCAATATTATTTGTAAAACAAACATAAATAATGACAATATTCATTGTGGTAGTATTGTTAAAGATATTTGTTCAAAATGTCAAGGTAATGGCGGCGGTAACAAACTATTTGCCCAAGGTGGTGGATCTAATGCTGAAAACATTACCAAATATCTAAAAGATATTAAAGAAAAACTAAAGGAAGCATAAAACTTCTTTTTTCTTGCATTTATCAAGGATATGCTTTATAATATAAAATCGAAATCAAAAAGGAAGGAATAATAATGATTAGTGAATTGAATAATAAAGATTTATTTTATAAAGAAAATTATACATTCACAAAATATTTTCTAAGAAGAATTAGAAATGAGAATGAATTAACAAGAGAAATTCAACTCTCTTCGATGATTCTTAAATTTTATCAAAAGGTATTTGTAAAAGACTAGAAAGTAATAAATAGAGACATATTTGACTATAATTTCTTTAACTATGGATATATAGATAATTATGGATATTACACCATTCATGATGGCGAAAACGGCTACTATATTGTTACTTGCTATGGTGAAGATATAAATAAAGCCTTTATTAATATTTGTCAAAGCATCATTGATAAAAATGCTAAAGACGAAGAAAAACAAAATCATCGAGAAATCAAAAAGATATATAAGAATCGATTTGGTAAAAAATATCAAGAACTATATTTTACAAATTACGCCTTATCTAAATGGAATGATTTCTATGATGGTAATATTCCAAGTGAAATTATAGATATTTATTTAAATGAATTAGCTAATAATAATATTGATTCTAGTTATAATACAAATACCCATGAATTATCTGTTAATAAAACATTAACTAAAAAACTAAAGAAGTAACAAATTAGAAAGTATAATAAAACTTTCTTTTTTAATTATTAAACTATCTTTTTAATACATAATAATTAATATGAAAACAATCAGAAATTATAATATATATATTTTTATATCAACCTTTGTAAGAAATATAATTGATGTGTATTCAGTTATTTACCTATATCAAAAGGGTATAAGTATTAAAGAAATAATATCAATATATGCTCTTACATATTTTCTTGGTTATTTTATTAGTTATCTAAGTATTATACTAGGTAATAAAGTAGGGTATAAATATATCTTAATCTTTTCATCTATAATTACTAGTATTACTTTCTATATCATAAATAATAGTCATAATATTTATTTAATATCTTTATTCTTATCTTTATCGATGTTTACATATCATCCTATAAGACACTATTATGGTATAACCTTATTAAAACATAAAAAAGAAATAGGTAATACCCTAATATTTACATATATTGCTCAACTATTATCATCATATATAGCAATATCTAATATGAAATTAATATATCTAATTATTCTTTCTATAATTGGCATTATTCCTGCTTTATTTATAAATAAAGAAAAAAAAGAAAAAATAAAACTTCCTAAAAAAATATCTAATAGTAAACTAAAATTCTTTTTCTTTGATCAATTTAAAATAATATTTATATTATTAGAACCACTATATTTATATTTAATATCTGATAAGCTTTCTTATGTTGGTATATTTAATATAATTTTAACCATTTCATCTATCATATGTATTTATCTTTTAACCAATAAAATAAATGTCCATAAAAATTATAAATATATTAATATTCTATTTACAATTATCTTAATTTTAAAATTAAATATTCATAATAAAAATTTACTCTTATTTATTGCTTTTTTTGAAGGAATAGGTATTAAAACCAATGAATTAGTAAGCACGATGAATCTATATAATGTTAAAGAACTTAATGCCGGTTATATCATAACAAGTGAAAGAATATTCTGCGTGACTAGATCGCTTATTCTAAGCGTTATATATTTCTTATCATTTGATTTAAAAGTAAGTCTATATATTTTATTAATTGGTATTTTTATTTTAAGTTTTCAATATAAAAAGAATGCTCTTACTTGAGTATTCTTTCAGTATTCTTAAAATTAAGTTTCGCAATTTCATTAAGTTTGTCTTTGCCAAATTTTTTAACAATCTCTATTCCAAATGCATCGACACCATCACCGGCACCCTTAGGTAACTCGATACCAATATCTTTACTAATCCTATCCATTTCTCTTAAGAATATATATCTACTGATAATTGAAGCACAAGCAACTGATAAACACTGGTCTTCTGCTTTAGTTAAAAAAGTAATTCCATATACTTTAAAACTAGCATCTTTTAAATGATTGTAGTAACTTCTAGGATTTTCAAATTGATCGACAACGGCATAATCATAATGATATTTATTTTTATCTGCAAAATGTGATAATACTTTATTATGCAGTATTGCTTTCATTTTATTCATATTCATATCGCTATCATATAGTTTATTATATTGAGTATTATTTAATATATAAGTATTATAAGGAATCTTCTTAATTACTTCAGGCACAACTCTTTTTATATCATTATCAGTCATTTTTTTAGAATCTTTAACTCCAAGTTCTAATAAAAAATCAATATTTTCTTTTTCAACATAAGCCGCTGTTACCACAATTGGTCCAAAATAATCACCAGTTCCAACTTCATCCGAACCAATTGAATTAATTCTAAGTGGTATCTTTCTCTCAGTTTCTTTATTTTCTTTTTTTTCATCACTACTAGTTACTTTAGCACTTCCTGAATTAATTTTTTCAGTTTCAATCCAAAAGTCAGCTGCCAAGTCAGCATCTCTTCCTTGAAACACAGCTTTACCAGACTCATATAAAGTAACAACTGTATCCCCATCATCAGCTTGAAGTATCGCATAAGGCGGTGTTTTTTCTCTCTTAAATTCATTAAAATACTGGGCCATCATTTCCTTTGTTTTATCTGATACAACCAAAACCTTTGTAATAACTGGACTCTTCATATATACACCTCTAGTATTATTTTAACACATTTTTCTTTATTTTCATCATATTTTATTATATAATTAACATATGGAGGTACAATATGAATATAGGTATAATAGATGCAGTTATTATTTTATTTATATTACTAGGTGGAGTAGTTGGCTTTAAAGAAGGAGTTATCAAAAAGTTAACTAGTGTTGTAGGATTAATATTGGTAGTAGTTTTAGCCTTTACCCTAAAAAACAAATTATCAGTTTATTTTTATGAGAATTTACCATTCTTTGATCTATGGGGAGTATTTAAAGGAATTCAAATCCTAAATGTAATATTCTACGAAGTAGTGGCCTTCTTAGTAATAGCTTCAGTACTAATGCTCGTATATAGAGTATTACTAGGTTTTACTGGATTGATTGAAAAAATTTTAAAAGCTACTATTATTTTAAGTATTCCATCAAAAATATTAGGCTTTATCGTTGGCCTAATTGAAAGTTATATTTGGGTATATATAGTTTTATTTATCTTAACATTACCTATTATTAATTTAAAAGATATCTATACATCAAAAGTAGCTAACTATATAATGGAAGAAACTCCTTATTTATCTAAATATACCGGTAAAACTGTAAAAATATATAATGATTTATATGAAGTAATAGATAATAAAGGAAATAAAACCAATAAACAAATTAATGAAGAAGCCATGGATTTAATGTTAAAATATGATATAATAACACCTGAATCAGCCGAAAAGTTAATTGATAAAAATAAAGTAAGTGTAAGCGATAATTATAAAGTAAAAAAATAAAGAAAGGACGATAATATGGAAATTATTCATTTAGAAAAAGAAGAAGAATTTAAAGAATTAATATCAAAAGAAAACAAAGTACTAGTAGATTTCTTTGCCACATGGTGTGGTCCTTGTAAAATGTTAGCTCCAGTTTTAGAAAAAGCCAACAGTGATATCAAAGTAATTAAAGTAGATACTGATGAATTTGAAGATTTGTCTAGAGAGTATGGTGTTATGTCTATTCCAACATTAGTATTACTAGAAAATGGTAAAGAAATAAAACGTAATATTGGTTTCATTGATAAAAATAGTTTAGAAAACTTTTTAAAATAGTGTATCAAAAAAAAGTTGACAGCATATATTTAATGTGTTAATATATTAAATGTGTGAAGGAGGAATAATATTATGGCAGTAAAAATGAGATTAAAAAGAATGGGCGCTAAGAAAGCTCCATTTTATAGGGTAGTAGTTGCTGATTCAAGAAGTCCAAGAGATGGTAAAATTATCGAATTAATTGGTACATACAATCCATTAGTAACTCCTGCTGAAATTAAATTAAATGAAGAATTAGCTCTAGATTGGTTAAATAAAGGAGCTATTCCAACTGATACTGTTAAAAATCTATTAAGTAGAGAAGGAATTATGAAAAAATTCCATGACTCTAAATCAGGTAAATAATGGATTTAGTAGCCTTAACAGAAACAATTATCAAAAAACTAGTTGCTGATCCTGAATCAGTATCTGTAAAAGAATTTGAAACTGATGAAGAGAATACTATTCAAATTGAAGTTTTAATATCTGCAGATGATATGGGTAGAGTAATTGGTAAAAATGGTAAAACAATTAATAGTATCAGAACTATCGTACAAGCATCTTCTAGTTTATCTGAAGAAAACAAAAGAGTACGTATCAATGTAGATTCATATTAAAAGATAGTCACAACTATCTTTTATTTTACATAAAAACAAGAGACTAATTCAAAAAAATAGTCTCTTTTCTCATCCACTTCAGTTATTAAGTATTATACTTAATAACTGATATTTTAAACATAAATCATTGTAATTACTGAGATTATCTAAAATGTAAAATATAAAATTTATGAAAAAAATATACACATTTTAATTGCATATATTCCTTATATTTGTTATAATTTTATTAGATTAGAAAGAGTATTAAGTATAATACTTAATAACTAGAAAGGCTAACTATTAAAAGTCAATAGTTTTTCTAAAAAAAATAATATGGAAAAGAATCCCATGCCAAAAGACTTCAAAAACTATATTTTTTAAAAT
>CADAMI010000015.1 GCA_902788975.1 uncultured Erysipelotrichaceae bacterium
GGTATCATGAGATTCGATTCAAGATTAGATAGAGGTTTTCCAAGATGCGATGGCTTTAATGTAAAACCTGGTATTATTGAAGAAAATATTGAAAATGATGAACTAGTTAAATACTGTGTAATATCACCATACTTTGATGAACAAAGATTAGGCAACATGATTAAAGCTACAATTGTATTAAAAGATGGAACTGAATTAAATGAACAAGAAAAAGTTTCGTTGGTAGAAAGAATAATTCAAGAAAGATTTGTCGATAATCACGCACTATCTGCAAGACAAATACCTACTAAATTCATATTTATTAAAGAATTACCAAAGAAATTAAGTGATAAGATTGATTATGAAAAAATTGATAATTATGACTTTGATGGTAGCGAAATAAGCGTTGAATTAGATGAATCTAATGTTTCGCTAAATGGCATTGAAGTAAAAGGAAAAACTTATAAAAGAATTTTAACAAAAAAAAGTTAGAATTCTTTTTTTTTATGCTATAATAATACTAGAGGTAGATATATATGAATGATAGTTTTAGAGTTTTACTAAATGTTTATTCACTAATTATATTAGTAATACTTAGTATTGTGTTTTTTTTAAAAAAAAGAATGCATCGTACTGAAGATAATGTATATGGAGGTATTTTAATATCAAGTATACTTACAATTATAATTGGATTATTATTAGGGTTAGCTATAAGTAGCAATTCACTAATATATAAAGAATTTATCGTAACAATATTAAATAAAGGATACTTATATGGAATATTTTTTGTAATCTCTCTATTTGCCTACTACACATACTATGTATCAAGTAAAAAAAATGAAAAAGAAATAAAAAAGACATTTAAAAAAATATTATTTTTGGATGTTATAAATTTAATAATCATATCTTCTTTGCCCCTAGAGATTAAGGAAATAAATGGCGTGACAACTACAGAAGGATTAACTTTTGGTTATTCATTTTTAATGTTTACGATAATATATATAATTATGACTATAATGGTATTACGTGATTTTAAAAATATAAAAAACAAAAAATATATTCCAATTTTGTTATTAGTATTTGCATCATTAGTTTTAAATGTTGTTATGACAACAAATCCAGACATGAATTATTTACTAAACCCAATTTTTGTTATAAATATCATGATAATGTATTTTACTATAGAAAATCCTGATATTCGTATGATTGAGGAATTACATGAAGCTAAATTAATATCAGATAATGCTAACGAAGAAAAGACCTTATTCTTATTTAACATGACACAAGAAATACGTGAAGTAACTAATAAAATAAATGATGATACCGATATTATATTAAATAGTAAAGATTATGAAGAAATACATGATAGTGCACGAGATATTAAAGCAATAACCTCTAATTTTTCATCAGCCACTAATGAAATCTTAGATATGTCATCTGTTGATTCTACTACTATAAAAATTTATAGCAATAAATATAATGTTAAAAATCTCATTAAACAATTAGTAAATGTCTACGGTGATATTTGTAAAAATAAAGAATTAAAATTTAGAACTAATATCGATCACGATATTCCTGAAGAATTATACGGAGATGGTATAAACTTAAAAGAAGTATTAAATACCATCTTAAGCAACAGTACTAAATATACTACTAAAGGCTATATAGAATTTAGTGTTAATGCAATTATTAAAAATGATATTTGCAGATTAATATTTACGATTGAAGATTCTGGTATGGGTATTAAGAGTGAAGATATTAATAAAATAAAAATTGAAAATAAATCATTATCTAAAGCTAATAAATTAATTACCTTAATGAATGGTACAATGTTAATATCATCCGATTATGGGGTTGGCACAAAAGTAAAAGTAATTCTTGATCAAAAAATAGGTGAAACGGAAGAAACAGAAGTATCTAAATATGAAAGCGTTTTTGATAATATAGATATCCTATCAGTAGATGATTCTGAATCAGGACTTAAGATAATTGAAAAATTATTAAAAGGTACTAATATTAAACTAGATTTAGCAAGTACCGGTAAAGAGTGTCTGGATAAAATAAAAATAGGTAAGTATGATTTAATTTTACTTGATGAAGATTTGTCACAAATAAGTGGACCTGAATTAATGCAAAAAATTAAAGAAATTAGAAACTTTAAAACTCCAGTAATATTATTAACTAAAGATAATAGTTATGAATATAACGAAGAATATCTAAAAATAGGATTTGTAGACTATATTCTTAAACCAATTAAGAAAGAAGAATTATTAGCTAAAATAAATAAATATACTAAGAAAGATAAGAAATAATTATCTTTCTTTTTTGTTATTATGCTATAATATAAGTGAAAGATGGTGATATCATGAGCAAAAAAATAGTTGCTATTGGTGGTGGAGAAAATGGAAGATATCTTGGTGAAGGAAAGTATTATCCTTATGAAACAGAACCAATGGACAAAGAAATTATAAAATTAACTAAAAAAGAAAAACCTAACTTTTTATTTCTTGCTCATTATCAATCATCATTAGAAGTACAAACTAGTTATTTTGAAACTATGAAAAAAATATATGGTGATAAATTTGGTTGCAAATGTAAAGATTTAAAAACAGATGAATTAGATAACATCGAGTTAGTTAAAGAAAAGATTGAATGGGCTGATATCATTTACGAAGGCGGTGGCGATACCTTAACGATGATAAAACTATGGCAAACGACAGGCTTTGATAAAATGTTGTTTGAAGCATGGAATGCTGGCAAAGTAATTTGCGGTGTTTCAGCTGGAGCTATATGTTGGTTCACATTATGTAATTCTGATTCATTAATCATTCAAAAAGGAAATATTGCTAAACTAGAAAGCGTAGATTGTTTAAATTGGATAAATGCCCATGTTACTCCTCACTGTGATGAACCTGGAAGATATGATTCTACTAAGGAACAATTAAGGGAAAATAATCTCGTAGGTATTATGTTATCAAATTGTTCAGCTATTGAAATAATTGATGATAAGTATAGAATTATTACAAGCGAAGTTAAATGTCATAATATTAAAAATGCTTATGTCTTAAAAGGATATTGGCTAAATAATAAATATTATGAAGAAACTGTAGATTTATCTGATGAATTTAAGCCATTAAGTAAATTGTTAAGTAAAAAATAAAAGGAAGGCGATATTATGAGAGAAAGTATTAAAATTAAAAATGATAAATATACCTTTAAATTTAGAGTATCCGGAGTAATAATTAAAGATAATAAAGTATTACTACTAGAAATGGATGATGCGGGCTTCTTTTGTTTACCTGGAGGCCATGTTGAATTAGGAGAAACTACTGAAGAGGCTATGTTAAGAGAAATGATGGAAGAAACTACCAAAGAAACATACATTAAAAAATATCTTGGTGTCATTGAAAATTATTTTACCAATAAACATAATATAAATATTCATGAAATAGCTTTCTATTATCTAATGGATTTTAAAGAAGAAAATATTGATATAAAAGATTTAATCCGTATTGAAGATGACCAAGGTGTCAAAGTAAAATTAAATTTTAAATGGTTTAATCTAGATGAATTAGATAATATAAATATTAAACCAGAATACCTAAAGGAAATACTAGCTAAAGATAATTTAGAATTTAACCATTTGATTATTAAAGATTAATTATAAGTAGGGGGAATAATATGGAATATGAAGTAAGATTTTATTATAGTAAAAGTGAATTAGATAAAATAATTGATAGACTAAAAAATATAAAAGAATTACATAGTAATTTAAAATTATATGAAAAAACAATTCAATATAATCATTCTAATTCTGAATATGATTTTTATAGTAAAGATGTAGATGGTAGATTACGTTTAAGAATATCTAGAAATGAATTAAATAATAAATGTAAATTAAGTTGGAAGCAAAGATTGAATAACACTACTCAAGATAAGGTAAATGTTGAAGTAGAAAAAGAAGTTAGAATTAATGCAAGCGATGTTGATAATTTAATTTATATAATTGAAAAAGTAATGCATTTTAAAGTCGTAGAAAGTTATGAGAGATATCGTACAATCTTTGAAAATAATGATATTGAAATTGCTGTTGATGAATATCCATTTGGTATATGCATTGAAATAGAAAATAAAAGTATTGATAAAGATCCATCTGAAGTTGTTGAATACTGGACAAAAGTAATTGGTTTAAATATCAAAAAAGCTTATAGATTATCATGGGATGATAAATATGAAGAATTATGTCATGAACAAGGAGTTGATTGTTATAAAGAAGTAACCTTTGATAAAGTGATGCCCGAAGTGAATAATAAATTATTATAAGGAGATTATATGCAAATTGTTGAATATGAGAATAAATATCTTGAAGATGTCAGGGATTTACTCGTTGAACTAGAAGATTATATTGTATCGATAGATAAGGATAATTTAGATATAGTACACCAAGAATATCGTGAAAAGATGGCAATAAAAGATTTAGAAGAAGTAAATAATAATGAAGGAATATGCTATTTAGCTATAGATAATAATAAAGTTGTAGGTTTAATTATGGGATGTATCTTCCCGTATGAAGAGTATGATTATCTAGATTACAAATGCCCAAGACGTGGTGAAATAACTGAATTAATTGTAAATAAAAAAGCAAGAAGTAAAGGCATTGGAAATCTTCTTATGAATAAGATTGAAGAATACTTTAAGGAAAAAGACTGTGAATATATCTTTGTTGAAGTGTTCGGATATAATGATAATGCTTTTAAATTCTATAGTAAAGATGGGTATCACACTAGAATGAATACAATGATTAAAAAAATATAATTAACCATAAGATAACAACGAAGTTATCTTTTTTGGTACCAATAAATAGTTTTGTTAATGCATGGTTAAAGTTAACTTATTGTAAACAACAAATGTTCGAATTTTACATTGACAAGCCTTGCTGTATATGCTACAATCAATCTAAGTAGAGGAGGATTCATAATGAAAAAAGAGAACACAATAACCAATTTATTTGAAGGTCATGAAATAAGAAGTATCTGGAATAATGAAAAGTAAGATTATTATTTTAGTGTTGTTGATGTTATAACAGCACTAGTAAATCCAAGCAATTCGCGTAGATACTGGAGTGATATAAAAATCAAATTAAATGAAGAAGGTAGTCAACTGTACGAAAAAATCGTACAGTTGAAAATGAAAGCTCAAGATGGAAAATATAGAGAAACTGATGTATTAGATACTGAAGGAATATTTAGATTAATAGAGTCTGTACCTAGTCCGAAAGCCGAACCTTTTAAAGTATGGCTAGCAAAATTAGGAAGACAAGAAGTTGATAATGCCTTTGATCCTTCAATTGGAATTGATAAAATGATTGACTATTATTTGCGAAAAGGATATACCTTAGAGTGGATTGAAGCCAGAATTAAGGCTATAATTGATAGAAAAAAATTAACTAATACCTGGAATGAATTAGGTGTAGAGGGAAATAATAGTTTTGCCATTTTAACAAATGAAATATACAAAGAATGGTCTGGAATGGATGCTAAAAAGTATAAAGAATTTAAAAATATTCGTAAAGAAAACTTAAGGGATAATATGTCTGATATTGAAGTAGCCTTAACTGATTTAGGTGAAGTTGCCACTCGTGAACTTGCTAAAAAACATAAACCAATTGGTTTGGAAGAAAATAAGAAAGTTGCCAAACTAGGCGGACATGCTGCAAAGGTAGCCAAAGAAGATATCGAGAAGAATTTAGGCAAAAAAATTGTTACTAAAGAAAATAATTTACTTTACAAATATAAAGATAATCTTAAAGAAATAGAATAGTATATTAATTTCTGTTAAATTAATGTCAAGACATATCTATAAATATTTATTTATGTTAAAATATAAAAAGAAGGATTGAAGTGATGAAGTATGCAAGAAAAATTACAAAAATTATTTACTGAAATAAAAGTGGAAGATAATTTATTATCTTATTTTGATAATGCCAGTATTGAAAAAGTGGTTATCTATGATGGTAATAAATTGCTAGATTTCATTATAAATACAGAAAATGTTTTACCAATCGATGTCTACAACAACATAATGTATACATTAATCTCATACTTTACTACTATTGATGAAATAAAATTAATTATTAAACCTAAAAATATTGATAATAGTTTAATTAAAGATTATTACTCTGATATTATGAAAAATATTTGCCTTGACAGGAATAAATATAATATTTTTTTAGATAGAGAAGTTGATATTAAAGATAATGTTATTACCATTAAAACTTATAATAAAATCGAATGTACTAATATGATTAGCTTAAAACAAGAATTAATTGATAAAATGTATCGTTATGGATTTAATATTGATATTAATATTGATTTAGTTTTAGATGGGGATAAAGAATTAAAAAATCAGATTGAATCAGAAAAAGAAGTATCAATGTCTCAAACTAATATAACTAAAACTACTACAAAGAAAGAAGATGCCCAAGAAAAGAAAACCCCTTATCGCGCTAAAAAGAGTACAGAGATTACTCCAATCAAAGATGTTATTTATGAAGTAGAAAATATTAATATTAAAGCATGTATCTTTGGTATTGATTATTTTGAATCTAAATCAGGTTATAAAATAATTACCTTAAAAGTAACAGACTACACTGATAGTATGTATGTTAAGATGTTTACCAAAGATGATGAAGAATATTCTTTAATAAAGAAATTATTAAAAGAAGGTAATTGGTATATCTTTTATGGTAAAGCGGCTATGGATAAATTTGCTAATGAAATCGTTTTTAATACAAGATATAAAGATACTGAATTAACTGATGCTCCTCCTAAAGAAGAAATTGTTGATAATGAATCTGTTAAAAGAGTAGAATTGCATGCTCACACGATGATGAGTCAGATGGATGGTATAACTAGAGTTGATTTAGGTAAACATACTTGTGAATTAGTAACTAAAGCCATAAATATGGGCTATAGAGGTGTAGCTATAACTGATCATAATGGTTGTCAGGCTTTTCCAATTGCCTATGGATTAATAACAGATCATAACAAAAAGATTGAAAATCCCAAAGAGCATTTTAAAGGCTTATATGGTACTGAACTAACTTTGGTAGATGACACGGTTAATATTGCTGTAAGACCAACAGATTTACCACTTGAGGGAACTACTTTTGTCGTATTCGATACCGAAACTACTGGATTTAATGCTGGCGGTGCTGACCAAATGATTGAAATCGGTGCCGTTAAAATATGTAATGATGAAATAGTTGACAGATTTGATGAATTAATCAATCCAGGAAGACATATTCCCGATAAAATTACTGCCTTAACTTGTATCACTGATGATATGGTAAAAGGTAAAGATAATGAAGAAACCGTCACTAAAAGATTCTTAGAGTGGATAGGAGATCTTCCAATGGTAGCTCATAATGCCAAATTCGATATTTCATTTATGGTTAGTGCTATGAAAAAATATAGTCTTGGTGAATTTAAAAATACCGTAATTGATACCCTCGAATTATCACGTACTCTAGATCAAGGATATGCTAGACATAGCTTGTCAGCACTTGTTGCTAGATATAATGTTCCTTGGGAAGAGGATGCTCACCATCGTGCTGATTATGATGCTGAAGGAACTGCTCACGTATTTGCTAAAATGCTACAAAAATTAAAGAGTCAAAACTATAAAACTATTAATGATTTAGATAAATTAGTTTCAAAAGATGAAATATACAAATTTGGTAGAACCTACCATTTTAATGCTATAGCTCTAAATAAAACTGGCTTAAAAAATCTATTTAAAATTATTTCTCTTGCTAACACAGTTTATCTATATAAAACCCCAAGAATTCTTCGAAGCAAATTGAATGAACTTCGTGAGGGATTACTTATCGGTAGTGGCTGTTATGAATCAGAAGTATTCCTTGAAGCCAGAAGTAAAGAAGGGCAAGAATTAACTAATATTATTAATTTCTATGATTATGTTGAGGTTCAACCCCCAGAAGTATATAATCATTTAATTCAAACTAGTGATTTTGCAAATGAGGAAGAACTTAAAAATCATATTAAAAAAATAATTGATGCGACTAAAGAAGCGGGAAAGATAATTGTTGCTACTGGGGATGTTCATCACTTTACAAGAGAAGACAAAATATATAGAGAAATAATTGTCAATCAAAAAGTCCCTGGTGGTGGCAGGCATCCGCTTGCTAAAAACAACATTAAAGAAATACCATCACAACATTTTAGAACCACTCGTGAAATGTTAAACGATTTTAGTTTTTTAGGCAATGATTTAGCATATGAAATTGTTGTAACCAATACTAATAAAGTATTAGATATGGTTGATGAAATAGAAGTTATTGTTGATACCGGTGGAATTCCATTCTCACCACGTGTCAAAAGTGATGATGGCAAGAGTTACCTAGATTGCCCTCGAGTAGTAACCGACTTAGTTTACACAAAAGCCGGGGACTGGTATGGTGAACCATTACCTCATAACATTGAAGAACGTATTGCCAAAGAATTATATGGCGATATTGTTTATAAAATATGGAGTGCCAAAATATCTAAAGAACAACCTGATTTAAAAGATAATGAATTAGAAACAGCGATATTTAATAAACTCCATGAAACTGTTACTGAAGGCTTTGACAAAGTAAAAGAATTGGTTAGCAATTATGTAAAAGAAAATTGGACTGAAGAAGATGGCGAATTAACTGATAAATCTCTTGAAAAGAAAGTTAAAAAATCATTAGGTGGTATTATAGGTGGCGGATTTGATCCAATATACTTAATAGCTCAAAGGTTGGTTAAACACTCTAATGATGATGGATATTTGGTTGGTTCCCGTGGATCAGTTGGTTCATCTTTTGTGGCTACCATGATGGGAATTACCGAAGTAAATCCATTACCAGCCCATTATCGATGTACAAAATGCAAGCATAGTATTTTTAAAGATGATAAAGGTAATGAACTTGGAGCAACTTATTCGAGTGGCTTTGATTTACCAGATATGAAGTGCCCTAATTGTGGTGAACCAATGTATAAAGATGGTCAAGACATGCCATTTGCCACTTTCTTAGGATTTAATGCTGATAAAGTTCCTGATATAGACTTAAACTTTTCAGATTTAAATCAAGCCTCAGCTCATGAATATACCAAAGTATTATTTGGGGTAGACAATGTTTACCGTGCTGGAACAATTGGTACTGTTGCCGAAAAAACAGCTTATGGCTTTGTAAAAGGTTACTTTGAAGATAAAGGAATAACTAACAAACGTAGCTGTGAAATAGAAAGACTAGCCATTGGATGCACTGGTGTAAAAAGAACAACCGGTCAACATCCTGGTGGTATCGTCGTTGTCCCTGATTATATGGAAGTATCCGATTTTACACCATTCCAGTTCCCGGCTGATGACGTGACAAGTGCATGGCGAACAACCCATTTTGATTACCATGCTATCGACCAAGATTTACTTAAACTAGATATACTAGGCCATTCAGATCCAACTCAGTTAAGATTGATTCAAGATTTAACTGGTACTGACGTATCTAAAGTTCCACTTGATGATAAAGAAACTATGTCAATATTTACTAGTACCAAAGCCCTTGGTGTAACTGAAGAAGAAATTATGTGTAAAACAGGCACCTTAGGCATCCCTGAATTTGGAACACCTTTTACTATTGGTATGGTCGAAGACACAAAGCCAACTACATTTGCTGAATTAATTAAAATATCAGGACTATCGCATGGTACCGATGTATGGTTAGGTAATGCTCAAGACTTAATAAAAAATAATGTTGTTCCATTTAAAGAAGTAATTGGCTGTCGTGATGATATAATGGTTTACTTAATGTATCACGGCGTTGAACCAATTAAAGCTTTTAAAATAATGGAGTTTGTTCGTAAAGGAAAAGCTAGTAAAGATCCAGAAACATGGAAAGGACATGTTGAAACTATGGAAAAGGCTGGAATTGAAAAATGGTTTATCGATTCCTGTGCTAAAATAAAATACATGTTTCCTAAAGCTCATGCGGCTGCCTATGTAATTAGCGCATTCCGTATTGCCTGGTATAAAGTACATATGCCGGCATATTACTATGCATCATGGTTTTCAACCAAAGCTACTGATTTTAACATAGAAGCTATGATTAATGGCTATAGTTCTATTAAAGAAAAATTAGTTGAAATTAATGAAAAAGGTTTTGACGCGACAAACAAAGAAGCCGGTGTTGCTGAATGTTTGAAACTTGCATTAGAAGCTACTGCTAGAGGAATAAAAATAGCCAATGTTGATTTATACAAAAGTAAAGCTTTGACGTTTGGTGTATTAGATGATAAAACAATTATCCCATCGTTCTCATCAATTGACGGATTAGGTGATGTTGTTGCCAAAAATATTGAAGTCGAAGCTAGTAAGCATCCATTTATTTCAATTGAAGACTTTCAGAATAGATGTAAAGTTTCAACAACTCTTGTTGATAAAATGAAATCAATGGGCATATTTAACGATATGCCAGAAACTAGCCAACTGAGTCTATTTTAAAAATTGTAAAATATAAAAAAAATATTGCCAAAAGCAATATTTTTTGATACTATTATTATAGTAGAGGAGGAAAATAAAAATGGAAAATGAAAGAGATGAAAAAAAAGGAAATGGTATCTTTTTAGGAATAGTTGGTGTTGCTACATTAATCGTTGCTATAATTGGCGCATCATTTGCATATTTCAGTGCCCAAGCTGCTAGTGCCAATTCTGCTATTGATTTAACAGCATATGAATTTAATGCATCACTAGTAATGGAACCAGTGTATGTTCCTACTGAGACATTAATACCAGTTTTCCCAATGGGAACGGTTGCTAATGTTGATGAACCAAATAATAAAAATCTTGCATATGCTATAAACAAAGCTCAGAATAAATGCGTTGATAGTCAAGGACATGCGATATGTGCCCTATATAAAGTACAACTTACTAACAATGGAACAACTGATTTACAATTAAAAGGAAGCATAGTTACTACAGAGAATAATGCTGGTACAATGGATGATGCGACTCCTTTCCAAAACTTACAATATAGAGAAGTTACTAAAGCAGACGCTGAAAGCGACTATGTAGTAGGAGATACAGCAACAGCTCTTGCAACTACAGCTGGTGCTTCTGTAGATATTGATAGCAGTGCATTTACTGTAACGTCTGGTGCAACAGTTACAAGATATTTTGTAATTTATTTAAATGATATCGATGATGATCAAAATAATGAAATGGGAGCTTCATTCAAAGGACAAGTTGTATTTACATCTCAAGGAACAAACTCAAATAGATTAACTGGTACATTTACTGTTTCAGGAAATTAAAATTCAAAATTAGCGAGAAATCGCTTTTTTTAATACATTAATCTTGCAAATAATACAAAATATGCTATAATAAATTTAGTTTTCGGTTTATTAGTGACAAATAAATATATAACGAAACTGACAATTTATAATTTAAATGAGCGCACGAAAGTGAAATAAGGTGGCACCGCGGATATTCCGTCCTTATAATTAACTTTTTCGTGCTTTTTATTTTAAGGAGGAATAAAAATGAAAGAAAATATTTACAGAAATGTCTATTGTGGTAAAGTAGATACAAGTTATGTTGGAAAGGAAATAAGATTAGCCGGTTGGGTCAATTCTATTAGAAACCTTGGCGGATTATTATTCATGACTCTAAGAGATGAAACTGGTATTGTTCAATTAATTAGTGAAAATGCTGAAAAATATATCAATATTACTAGAGAAAGTACTGTAACTGCTACTGGTATCGTTCAAAATAGAACCCCTGATATGATCAATAAAAATATGGCAACTGGTGAAATTGAAGTTAAAATTACTTCATTAGAAGTATTGGGTGAATGCATTAATGTCTTACCTTTTGAAATTGCTAGATCAAAAGAATCATTCGAAGATACCAGACTTAAATATCGTTACTTAGACTTAAGAAATCCTGAAGTTCATGAAAACATTTTATTTAGAAGTAAAGTAATTGACTTTATTAGAACTACTATGAAAAGTATGGACTTTACTGAAATCCAAACTCCAATCATTACTGCGACAAGCCCTGAAGGAGCTAGAGACTTCATTGTCCCATCACGTAAATTTAAGGGAAAATTTTATGCCTTGCCACAAGCACCACAAATCTTTAAACAACTATTAATGGTATCAGGCTTCAATAAATACTTCCAAATAGCTCCATGCTTCCGCGACGAAGATCCAAGAAGTGATCGATTATATGGTGAGTTTTACCAATTAGATTTTGAAATGTCTTTTGTAACTGAAGAAGATGTCTATGATGTTGGCCAGAAGGTATTTTATGATATCTTTACTAAATTTGGTAACAAAGAAGTAAGTAAAGTTCCTTTTAAAAGAATTCCATATACTGAATCAATGCTTAAATATGGAACCGATAAACCAGATCTACGTAACCCATTAATCATAACTGAATTAACAGACGTTTTATCAAAAATGGATTTTGCTCCATTTAAAGATACGACTATTAGAGGAATAAAAGTAGATAATATTGATAAATCAAATTCTTGGTATAAACAAATGGAAGAATATGTTAAATCTATTGGTGGTGTATTAGGTTATATTAAAGTAAATGAAGATCTTACATTTAAATCAACCCTAGATAAATTTATGTCAGATGAAATAAGAACTGAATTAAAAGAAAAGTTATCTTTAAAACCAGGTAATGTAGTGTTTATAATTGCTGATAAAGAAAAATGTGCTAAATTAATGGGCAATTTAAGAATTAAGTTAGGACAAGAATTAGATTTAATTGATAAAAATAAATATGAATTCTGCATTATAAACGATTTTCCATTTTATGAAAAAGATGAAGAAGATGGTAGCGTTGCATTCTCTCACAATCCGTTTTCAATGCCTCAAGGGGGATTAGAAGCTTTAAATACCATGAATCCATTTGATATAAAAGCATATCAATATGATTTCGTATGTAATGGTTATGAGATGGCTTCTGGTGGTGTTAGAAATCATGATCGTGAAATTCTTAAGAAAGCCTTTGAAATTGCCGGTTATGATGAAAAAGTTGTCGAATCTAAATTTCCATCATTATATGAAGCCTTTAAGTATGGAGCCCCTCCACATGCTGGAATGGCTCCAGGCATTGACCGTATATTAATGCTTTTAAAAGATGAAGAAAACATTCGTGAAATGGTTGCATTTCCACTTGGTGCTAATGGCGCTGACCAAATGATGGGCTGTCCAGGTGAAGTGTTTGAAAAGCAACTTCGTGAAACCCACATTAAAATCAGAGATTAGTAAGGAGTAGGGTTATGGTTGAAGATAATATAATTAATGAATTTGCGGTTATTCTTAATCGTACAAAATCACAATTTGAATTAGTTGAACAGTTTGTTCCAGTTAGAGTTGTTGAAGGTTATTTTTACGAAGATGAAGAATGTTTTATTGATGCTGACCAAAATGTCTATTCTCATATTGCTAGTTTGAGTACTATAGGTAACGTTTTCTTAGGTAGAACTAGCATTATTGATATTTTAAACAAGTATAAAGATATGCCATTAACAAAAATTAAACAAAAAATATTATCTGATCTATCAAAATATGAATTTTTTAAAAATGTTGATGAAACATCAGATGAATACTGTCATATTAAAATGCGTGATAAAGAAACTGGAGATATTTATTTGTTTTCAGACAAAGATACAGTTATTTATTACGAAATGTATAGTGAATTGAATCAAGGAAAAAACATTAGTAAAGAACATCCTAAAGAAATTACAAATAATAGTACTACTATCGAAAGAGAAGAGAAAGCGAGTCTAACTCCAGATGATATCATTAAGTTAGTAAAAAATACGATTAAAGGGCAAGACGAAGCTATTGAAACAATAGTTACACTATTATGGGTTAAATACAACTTGCCAATGATTAATAAGACGAATATGCTAGTATTTGGACCATCAGGAGTTGGTAAAACAGCAATATTTAAAAAAATAAAAGAAATACTAGATATTCCTTTATCTATCTATTCCGTAACGGGTACATCTCAAGCCGGTTATAAAGGACATGATATTGAAGAAATGCTTGCTCAATTATATTTTGATGCTGGTATGGATATTGAAAAAGCTGAAAATGGCATTGTTGTTATTGATGAATTTGATAAAATATCTAACAATCGTGACAATGGTGAAATAGGTACAACTGCTATTCAAAATGAATTATTAAAATTAATTGAAGGCTGTGAGAGAGCCATTCCTTTGGATAATCATACAACTGTAAATATGGACACATCAAATATTATATTTGTTGGATGTGGAGCTTTCTCTAATTTGTTTGAGGAGAAAACCGAGAAAAGACATGTTATTGGTTTTAATTCTTCTTGTGAAACTAAAACAGCTAATCAGAGTAAAGTAGATACTGAAATGCTTGTTGAAAAAGGTGGTATTATTAGAGAACTTGCCGGACGTCTTCCAGTAATAATACAGTTAAATGATTTAAATAATGATAAAGTAGTTTTAAAAGATATCCTTTTAAATTCCGATGAAAGTTGTTTATATCAGATAATCGAATCATTGCATTCAATTGGAATTGAAATAGAAAATGTTGATAGTGTAGTTGATAATTTAGTTGAAAATGCTATAAAAAAACAAATAGGAGCTAGAGGACTTATTGGTTCTAGTATGAATATGTTCTTAAAAGTATTTAAAGAAATTGGAAATAATCCAAATAAATATAATAAACTAATAATTGGTGAAAATATAATTGATAATCCGAATGATTTTGAATTATTAACTATAAAAAAGAAAACAAAAAAGAAAATAAATACTACCCAAAACTAAGATTACATTAATCTTAGTTTTTATATTGCATCTTAATAAAAATAATTTATTTTATAATCTAACTATCTAAACAATAATATGATTAGACACATACTTTACACTATAGTAAACCTGTAGTTATAACATTTGACTATGCACTTTTAATTATGATATACTTAAAATGAAGGTGATTATATGAAATTAAAGATAGGGGTAATTTTTGGCGGACAAAGTCTTGAACATGAATTATCCATAATAACTGCTTTACAAGCTATGGATAATATTGATACTGACAAATATGATATCGTTCCCATTTATATTACCAAAGATCTAACATGGTATTCTTCAGGATGCCTAAGATATATTGATAGCTTTAATAATTTTAATTTAATTGAAAGATATGCTACTAAAGTTAATTTAATTAATAAAAAAGGACGTTTTATCTTACAGACAACTGGACTAATAAAAAGAGAATTAACTGAATTACATTTAGTTATTCCAATGGTTCATGGAAGAGGAACTGAAGATGGAACAATCCAAGGATATTTACAAATGGTCGGCATTCCATATGTATCTAACAATATTTATTCATCTGTAATATGCCAAGATAAAGTATTTACTAAACAATTACTTGATCATAATGATTTACCAACTATTAATTATGTTTGGTTCTTTGATAATGAATATAATAAAAATAAAGAAGAATTATTTAAAAAGATTGATAAGTTAGATTATCCATTAATTGTTAAACCAGCCACTTTAGGTAGTAGTATTGGTATCAAAACGGTAAAAAGAAAAGAAGAATTAGATACAATTATCAATGAAGTATTAAAATATGACCGTAAAATTGTTATTGAAGAACAATTAGAAGATGTTCTTGAATATAATGTTTCTATTCTAAAAACTAATGATAAATTATATATATCATCTATTGAAGAAATCAAAACTAATCTAGAATTTCGTGATTATATTGATAAATGTAATTTAGATAATTATCGTAATGGTAATATCATTAGAACTATTCCTGCTAAAATATCTGAAAAAATGAATGATGAAATAATAGATCTAGCTAAAAGAACAATTAATCTATTAAATAATACTGGCTTATCAACTGTCGATTTCCTATATGATACTAAAAAGAAAAAATTATATATTGATGAAATCAATAGTATCCCAACATGCTTTTCACATCACCTATGGGAAGAAGCTAATATTTCATATAAAGAGTTATTTACTATTATGATTAATGATACTATTAAAAATATTAATAGAGATACTGATATGGTAAAAGAAATGGATATGACTGTTCTTAAAGGACTTAAAAATAGTGATATAAAGGAATATAAATAATATGTATGGTTATATAAAAGGAATAATTAAAGATATCGAAAGTAACTATATTATTATTGATAATCATGATATTGGTTATCAAATATATGTTCCTAACCCATATTACTATAAAATAGATGAAACATATACGATTTATACTTATAATTATATTAGAGAAGATGAATACTCACTATATGGTTTCAAGAGCAAAGAAGAATTAAATCTATTTCTAAAATTAATATCCGTAAAAGGACTAGGTCCTAAAATGGCTCTACCTATGTTAGCCACTGGATCTATTAATGGCATTATAGATGCTATCGATAGAGAAAATATTTTATATTTAAAGAAATTTCCTAAGATAGGCGATAAAGTAGCTAGACAAATAATTCTAGATCTAAAAGGAAAATTAAATGGTAGTCAAATTAGTTTATTTGAAACTAGCAGCAATGACGAATTAACAGATGCTTTGGTAGCTCTAGGATATAAACAAGCTGATATTAAAAAGATTGTTAAAAATATCAGTCCAGAATTGACAATTGAAAATCAAATAAAAGAAGCTTTAAAACTATTGTTAAAATAAAGAAAGTTGGTGACATATGCGTATTGGTATTGATGTGGATGATACAATAACTAATAGTTGGGAGTCTCTTCTCCCACATTATTCTCGTTATTTTAATATAGATGAGAGTATTCTAAAAAAATCAAAACCATATTATATGTCCGTTAAAGATTTAATTACTTTAGATGAATATTTTGAAATGATATTACCAATATATGATGAGGTAATTCCTAAAGTTAATCTAAAAGAAAATGCCAAAGAAGTTATTAATAAACTTTATGAAGATGGTCACTATATCGTGTTTATTACTGCAAGAGGAAGAGGACATACCAATCCATATAAACAAACCAAAGATTATTTAGACAAACATAATATTAAATATAATAAAATAATTGTTAATGCAACAAATAAAGCAGAAGTATGTCAAAAAGAAAAAATTGATTTATTTATTGACGATAGTGTTAGAAACTGTAAAATAGTTTCAGAAAAAGGAATAGATACTTTATTATTTGAAACCTATTACAATAAAGAAGAAGAAACATTACATCATGTCAAATCATGGACAGAAATACATAATTACATAAAAAGCAGGTGGGAAAATGGAAGGTAATCGTATTTTAACAAGTGAATTATTAGATGAAGATAAAATATCCAATATTCGTCCAGAAAGTCTAGATGAATATATAGGACAAACCGAAGCTAAAGAAAATATTCGAGTATTTATCAAATCAGCCCTAATGCGTGGCGAAAGCTTGGATCATGTATTGTTATATGGCCCTCCAGGATTAGGCAAAACTACTTTAGCGTATATTATTGCTAATGAACTAGGCAGTAATATCAAAACTGCATCAGGCCCATCAATTGAAAAAAGTGGCGATTTAGCTGCTATCTTATCAACTCTAGAACCTAACGATGTTTTATTTATTGATGAAATACATCGTATACCTAGATATATTGAAGAAATTTTATATCCGGCTATGGAAGACTTCTATTTAGATATTGTGATTGGCGGATCCGAAGGAACAAGCAGAAATATTAAAATTGAATTACCACCATTTACTTTAATTGGCGCAACAACTAGAGCAGGGGATTTATCTAGTCCATTGAGAGATCGCTTTGGTATTATCTCAAAATTAAATTATTATAATGAAGATGAACTATATTTAATTGTTAAAAGAACATCGCGAGTTTTAAATACTGAAATAACTGATGAAGCCGCTAGAGAATTAGCTAAAAGAAGTAGGGGAACTCCTAGAATTGCTAATCGCTTATTTAAAAGAGTCAGAGATTTTGCTTTAGTTAACGGGGAAGGTATTATTACCAATGAAATCTTGGATGATGCATTAAATAGATTAAAAGTTGATAAACTAGGTTTAGATGAAACGGATTATAATTTGCTTTTATCAATTATTGAAAAATTTAATGGTGGCCCGGTAGGTATCGAAGCCCTTGCCTCATCAATTGGCGAAGAAGTATCAACCATTGAAGATGTCTATGAACCATATCTTCTTCAACAAGGATACTTAAAAAGAACTTCAAGAGGTAGAATGGTTACTGATAAAGCTTATGAACACTTAGGTATTATAAATGATAAAAAGAATTTACAATAAAAAACAATATTCATTAAAAAACACTAAAAATGTCTGGTATATACTTATAATTGCGCTGTTATTATTGCTAATAGAAATAGTTAATTTACTTGATATTAATTATATTAAACAAGAAAACAATGAAACAGAAATTATAGGAAAAAAAATTTTAATATTAAAAAACAAGCAAAGTAAAGTTTCAATTCCACATTTAAATATTAAAGGAACGGTAAAAGAAGTAAACTCAAATAACATAGATATTGAACTCTCCGATTATGCCAAAACTTTTTTAGAAACTTCCCATATTGTAATTAAAAATAATGCTAAATTAGATAAAAATGAAAAGTTGTTTATAAAATTTAATTACATAAACATAGAAGAAAATAAACTAAATTATTCTTATATTGAGGTATATAAGCACATTAATGAAATAAGTATAACTAATCCCCAAAAAGATTTTTTCATATGTCGAAACGATTATGGAGGATTTATGAAAATTAATGGTACAAGTTTTAAATACAACAAAAACATATATTTTAAGAGTGATTATGATTTAAGTGAGAATAATGAAATCTATTTTGAAAATATTACAAATGGCATTTTACTAACAGAAGAAATAAAAAGTTTAATTTTCCCATTTAAAATATATAATATAATAAATCCCCAAGAAACTAGGTTTGACAAAATGCTAGAAATATATACAAATAATAAAAGGAGTAGAAGATGAAAAATAAAATTGGATTTATATCAATATATAGTCTCTGTCATTTTATAGTAGATTTTGTCTGTACTATACTTATATTAGGAAAATTGCCATATATTGCAAATACAAACAATGAATTTATTACTTCGGTAATAGTATATAATTTCTTTGCCTTTGCCATCCAAGTGCCGCTAGGATATATCTTAGATAAATTTAAGATATATAAATATGTAGCAATAATTGGAATGTGCTGTATTGGATTATGTTATTTGATTAATTTTAATAATAGCATTATAGTTGCAATTATTGTAGGAATAGGAAATGCACTATTTCACCTAGAGGGTGGAGTAAATATATATAGTTTATCAGCCAGAAAAGCCTTTTTAAATGGCTTATTTGTAGCTCCAGGTGCCTTAGGAATCTTTTTAGGAACAGTATTTCATAATAAATTAATAATCACATGCTTTCCAATTATTTTAGTTTTTATTACAATATTGTTATTGCTGCTGGTACAAAATCGAGAAATTGAAAAAGATTTGAAAAATAATATAATAAATAAATTTGATAATTATAATATAACTTTAATAATTATTCTAATCGGTATATCAATTATTGTAAGATCGGTTGGCGGTAATTCAATCATATATAATTGGAAAAATAGTTTTGCTTTAGGATTAATATATACAACTTCAATTGTAATTGGAAAAGCCTTTGGCGGCCTTATAGCAGATAAGTTTGGATTGCTCAAAGTAGCCTTAATATCACTTGCTTGTTCAGCAATTTGTTTATTACTTGGCTACAATATCCATATTTTCTCATATATCGGCATCTTATTGTTTAACATTCCAATGTCAATTACCCTAACTATTTTAGAAAATACATTATCTAAAAATATTGCCTGTGCTGTCGGACTAAATACCATGTTCTTATTTATTGGCTATCTAATATGCTTTATAGATATAACAATCAATAATAATTTAATACTTGTTTTAAGTATATTACTGGCAATGTTATCAATTTATTATGCACATAAATTATATTTGAAAGGAGGGAATAATAATGAAAAAAAATAGGAAAATAAATGGATTAGCAGTATTATCATTTTTATCATTTTTATCATTTTTATCATTTATTAACGTATGCTTTGCAGATGTAATTTTCCCTGGAGAATCAGCTAAAGGTCATGGCGTACAATATTATCATGATCCCCAACCTAATATATCAAGATATATTGGCATAGGAATCTTAGTTTTAACAATTGCTATCTGCGCTATAATAATCATAAAAAGAACAATAAAAAACAAGAAAGAAAAATCAAATGATAATAAGTAGTTTAATTAAATCATTTATATCTACATTAATAATCGAATATATAATTTTAAAATTATTGTTTATAAAGCGAAAAGTATTTATGCCGGTATTATTAGTAAATATGCTTACAAATCCATTGATTGTATATATTTATAATATTATGAGTTTATTTTCTTTTGAATATAAGGATATTGTTACAATATTTCTAGAATTATTAGTCGTTATAGTCGAAGGATATATTTATAAATATCTTTTAGAAATAAAATGGGAAAAAGCCTTAATAATATCTTTTATATCAAATGCTATCGCATATTTAACTGGCATATTATTAACTTTATATCTTTAATAATTATAAATAAAAAGAATTCACATTTATTGTGAATTCTTTTTGCATTTTAAAATTTTCTATATAATCCAATTGCTTTTCCTAGTACTGTAACATTATCTAGAATAATTGGCTCCATATAATCATTTTCAGGTTGTAATCTAAAGTGTCCATCTTCCTTGTAAAAAGTCTTTAAAGTAACTTCATTATTATCATTCATTGCTACAACCATTTCACCGTTTTTAGCATTATTAGTTCTTTCAACAATAACGATATCATCAGAAAGAATTCCCTTATTGATCATACTTTCACCATCAACCTTCAAAGTAAATACTTCTTTCTTCTTTGGAATTAAGTATGAAGGTAATGAGAAAAATTCATTAGGCATTTCAATAGCTTCAATAGGTGAACCAGCTGTTACTTTACCAAGTAATGGGACATTGACAACATCCTCACCATGATCTTCATATTCATTAGGAACTAAAAGTTCCATTGCTCTGTTTCCCTCTTTGCTTCTTTTAATAAATCCCTTTTCAACTAGATGATTGATATGTACATGTACTGTCGCAGGTGATGATAAATTAATTGCACTACATATTTGTCTAATTGAAGGTGGATATTTGTATTGTGCATGAAATTGTTTAATAAAATCTAAAACTTCTTTTTGCTTTTTAGTTAATCCTTCGGTTTTTCTTCTCATAAGAACTCCTTTCAATAAGTATATTAACACAAAATAAGTAAGATGTCAAACATTTGTTTATAATTTGTTTAAAAAAAACGAACAATAATATTGTTTAATATACAATTTACACTAAAATGTAAAACAAGAACATTTGTTTATAAAATTTTTAAAAAATATATTGACACAAACACACGTATGTAATAAAATGTAATTACGAAAGGGTGATAAAAATGAAATTTTTAAAAAATAATAAAGGAGCTATTTTATTTTATGCCATCATCTTAATCTCAACATTAATAATAGTTAATGATGTGAAAAAAGATGAACTAAGAGAAGAGAATCGTTATGTAATGACTAATTTACCAAATTAAAATACATATCAATATTTAATGCCTTGATATGTATTTCTTTTTTTCATTTCTTTATCTATATCATTTAATAACTGACATTTATCAAGTAACCAAGTTGGCTCCAATAAATTATCTTTATCAGGGTCAGATGTAATTCGATTAATAACAATCTTTGGATTTAACAATTCTAATTGCTTTATTACGATATCGATATATTCGTCTTTACTAAGAATATGAAATTTTTCTTCTTTATATAATCTAGCCATTTCAGTATCTTTAATAATATGCAACATATGAATTTTAATTCCCTGAATATCCAAATTATTTAAATGTTTAACCGTATCTAACATCATTTCCTCTGTTTCAAAAGGAAGTCCATTAATAATGTGGACAACCACATTAATATGTCTTTTTCTTAATTTCTTAACCATCTCATCAAACTCATTCATATTGTGACATCTGTTTATTAATTTTGATGTCTTATCATGAATTGTTTGAAGACCTAATTCAACCACCAAATATGTTCTTTTATTAAGTTCTTCTAAATAATCTAAACATTCATCTGTAATTGCATCACATCTTGTTCCTATATTAAGTCCAATTATATCATCACAAGCTAGTACTTCTTCATACTTTCTCTTAAGTACTGAAACAGGTGCATAAGTATTGGTTCTTGCTTGAAAATATCCAATATATTTACATGGAATATTTTTTTTATTAACAATTTTTTTCATATCACTAACTTGTTCTGTCAAAGATTTTAATCTATCTCCACCAAATTCACCACTACCAGTTTTTGAACAATAGATACACCCACCAAATCCTTTTGTTCCATCTAAATTAGGACAAGTAAATCCACCATTTAAACTAAGCTTAAATACTTTTATTCCAAATTTATTTTTATAGTAATAATTAAGCGTATGATATCTTTTATTATCTAATGTATATTTAAACATATATACCACCAAAAAGTATTTTAACATACATTAATTATTTTTAAAATAGTAAAATATGTTATAATATCCTTATCAAACATAAAGAGAGTGATAAAATGACAAAACATAAAAAAGTAAAAATTGCTAGTATTCTTGGAATTCTAGGTAATATGTTTCTATTAATTATTAAAGGTATTATAGGCTTTGTTACTAATAGTCAAGCTATGATTGCTGATGCCTTTAATAGCGCTGGTGATATTTTTACTTCACTTATGACTTTCGTAGGTAATAAGATAGCTAGTAAACCAAGAGATGAAGATCATAATTTAGGCCATGGCAAAGCTGAATATATTTATTCCATGATGATAAGTATTGTTATGTTTTTAACCTCATTAATAATATTAAAAGATTCCATTAATGTCTTAATTCATAAAAGTACATATAATTTCTCTATATGGTTAATTATCATTTGTCTAACAACTATTATTGTTAAAATATCATTATTTATTTATACCAATAAATTAGCTAAAAAATATCATAACATTTTAATAAAAGCTAATTCTAAAGATCATTTAATTGATGCTTTCATTACAACTTTAAACCTAATATCATGTCTTCTTGCTAAATATAATTTTTATTACTTGGATGGTATCGTTGGCATATCTATATCATTATGGATTATCTATTCATCAGCTAGTATTTTTAAAGAAAGCTATGATGTTTTAATGGATAAATGTATTTCTGAAAATACCAAACAAAAAGTACTAGATATAATAAAAAAACATCCCGACGTAAAGAAAGTTAATCATTTTAATTCAACCCCCATAGGTTATAAGTATCAAATATCTTTTACTATCTTTGTAGATGGTAGTATGTCTACTTATGATTCTCATGAAATAGCTGATAAGTTAGAAAAAGAAATTACCAATACTTTTGATGATATCTATTTAACAGTCATTCATGTTAATCCAATTGATATAATTAAAGAAGAAAAATAATCTTTCTTTTTTTAAATGTATATGTTATAATACCTAAGAAATTGGAAGTGATACTATGACATTCGCTATACATACTTTTGGCTGTAAAGTTAATATATATGAATCAGAATATGTTACTAATTTATTATTAGAAAATGGTTACAAGATGATTGATTTTAACAGTGAAGAAGATGCTGATATCTATATCATTAATACTTGTACTGTTACTAATGAAGCAGATAAAAAAGACCGTAAATTAATTCATTCAACTAGAAATAATCATAAAAGTTCTATACTTATAGTAATGGGTTGTTATTCTCAATTAAATCCAGAAGATATTGATGCTGATATTATTATTGGAAATAAATATAAATCTGATATTATTAATTTAATTAATGAATTCTTAAAAGATCATAAGAAAATAATCAGAGTAAAAGATATAACTAAAATTGATTTTGAAGACATGTATATAAATAGATTCTTAACTCACACCAGAGCATTTGTTAAAATACAAGATGGTTGTAATGCTTTTTGTGCTTACTGTGCTATTCCTTATGCTAGAGGAGGTATCCGCAGTAAAGATTTTGATAAAGTAATTTCTGAAGTAACTAATCTTGTTAATAATGGTTATAAAGAAATAGTTTTAACTGGTATCCATACTGGTAGATATGGTATCGAAAAACATACTAACTTAGAAAAACTATTGCGTGAATTAGTAAAAATTCCTAATATCTTTAGAATACGTTTATCAAGTATTGAAATCAATGAAATAACTGATGGCATTATCGATTTAATAAAGAATAATAATGTTATGGCAAAACACTTACATATTCCACTTCAATCAGGTAGTAATAAAATATTAAAAGATATGAACCGTTTATATGATACCAAATATTTTATTAATAGGGTAAATGAAATTAGAGAAGAAATTCCTGATATCTCAATTACCACTGATTTAATTGTTGGTTTTCCTGGAGAAACCGATGAATTATTTAAAGAAACAATTGACACTTTAAATAAAATAAAATTTACTAAAATACACACATTCCCATATTCTAGAAGAAGTGGTACTAAAGCAGATACTATGCCAAATCAAGTAGATGGTAATATTAAAAAATGTCGTGTTAAAAAAGTTCTATCTTTATCAGATAAATATGAATTAGCTTTCTATAAACAAAAAATAGGTAATATATATAATGGTATTATTGAAACCAGAAAAGATGGTAAAAAGATTGTTATTACTTCAAACTATATCCCTGTTGAAGTATCTACAAATCTAGAAAATAACCAAGAAGTAACAATAAAATTACATACTGTTAACCAAA